>JBFFMO010001474.1:0-1233 GCA_041554035.1 Allomicrovenator sp.
AACGTCGTCGGCAAATCCCACGACCTGAAAAGGCTTCACGCGAGCGTAGCTTTCTCCCCAATGACCGTTCACCGCGAGGCCCAAAGACATGACACCAGCCTCAAGGCCGTCGGCGACCTGTTGGGGGTTGTCCGAATCTCCTGCAAGTCCTCCGAGGTGGATGGCTGCTTCACCACCGCCGAGGACGGACGACATGTGAACCCCGCCGTCGGCGATTCCGTGGGTGATCGGGATCACATTGGCCCAAAGCTGCTTCTGGGCAAGAATCTGAGTCTGAGTGGTTTCGTAGCCGAATTTACCCAAGTTCACGATTCCGGCGAAAGTCACAACGAAGACCGGCAAAAAGATGACGAACTCGGTGACGGCCGTGCCACTTTCTTCTCTGAATTTCTGGATGCGAGAAAATATCATTTCGACAACCCCTCGATATTTTCGTCGCTGAGCGCGCCGAGACTTGAATCAATCATAATGAGGTCCCTTCCGCCGGAGACGATATCCATATCGCCCGAACCGGTTGCTGCGCCAATCACACCCAGAATGGCCGACGCCCCTACCATATAGGGCAAGGTGTCGCGCCAAGCCTTCACCATCGTGATGTCGTCGCCCAGGGCTGCCCATTCGCCGGGCAAGGCCACCGGTCGCATACGCGCTGTCCACGAGGTGTGCCACAGGTCTGGCGTTCCATTCTGATAGGAAATCTCCGAACGAGCCATCGCGAAATAGCCGCCGCCCGTGTAGTGCGGCATCGAGGAGGTGTAATCGGCGTCAAGGTTATTGTACTTTTGACGATCCTCAGTGTCCGAGAAACGCCGTTTATTGGGTGCGTACGAGAAGGTCATGTTGGAGGCGCGAAGCTGCCACGCCGCCTCGGAGGAAAACGCTGCCATTTCGTAGGGCAATCCAGCATTCCCGAAGAACATGGCCATGAGGGCGCAGCCAGCAGGCATGTTGACGACGGCCAAACCTGCGGTGATCGCAAACATGATGACGCGCTTCCAGTTCTTGGTCGCTGTTCCAGAGATGATGTTTTTGATGGCGTAATCGGCAAGGTGCACGACGATGTCGAACTCGGTGTAAACACGGGCGCACATCTCGGCGTATCCCTCGACGGTGCTGGTCATCTTAACAATCGGCAACTTGTCGACTTCCGATGTTTGAAACGACGTCGAACCCAGCCGTTTGGGCACAGGCCAAGAGACCGTCGCGAGCGAGCCATTTCGGGCGCCGCGGGTC
>JBFFMO010001475.1:0-1231 GCA_041554035.1 Allomicrovenator sp.
GACCACCCCACTCCCATCAAAAGCGCGTTCCAGAGCAGCGCCGAAAGCGCGGCAAAAAAGGCGACTCGGGCGGCGGGCAGCCCCACCATGCCAGCGACCACAAAAAAGATGCTACGAAACGCCGGCAAAAAACGATTGGCGGCGATGTACGCCGTGCCATGGCGTTCAAAGCCATCGGTCAGCTTCTCGACTCGTTTTGCCATTTTGGGAGTGGTCAGCTTCTTGGAAAGCCAGTGCTCGCCGGGTCTTGACGACACCCATGCACCAAACAGATACGCGAACATCGCTCCGGTCACGCTGCCGGCCAAGACGGCCGTAAACACGGCCCACCATGGCCAATCGGCGTTCGGGATCAAAACCGCCGAGGCCACCACCACGGTGTCCCCCGGAAAGGGCGGAAAAACGTATTCGATCATGGAGGCCGCCGCGATGATTAATAGGCCAAGGGCCAGTGGTTGTGCCGCGATCCAGTCGAAGACCAATTGTGCGTCACCCATTCAACCTCCGAGAACGCGCCACCAGCACGATGCCCGCAAGAACGGTCATGGCGCCAATGATCGCAGGAACCTCGGGCACTTCGTCGAAGAGCAAAACTCCCCACACAAACGCAAACACGACCTGAAGGTAGGTCATCGAGGTTGCTCGCCCCGCGCTTTCTAACTGTAAGCCCTGAGTCATACGCACCTGTGCGGCCTGAGTGACGATGCCAACCGCCAGCAAGATCCCGAGTTCGTGCAGGTTCGGGACATACCCCGTCGACAGCGCCCATGGAATCGCGAAGGGCAAACAAACCAGCGGAAACCAGAATACGATCACAAAGGGATCGTCCGTGGCTGCGAGCTTTCTGACGACCGTGTAGGCGCCGGAGCTCACCAGCGCTCCCGTGATCGCAGCGCCAAGCGCGAGTGGGGGCAAATCAGGACTTGAACCAAAGAGGAAATCAGGCCGAGCGATCATCACCACGCCGATCAAACATGACACGCCGGACACAGCCACGCCAAGCGTGAGGCGCTCGCCCAGTACCAATGCCGCCAAGAGGGCTACCAAGACCGGGTTGGTGTATTGAATCACCGTGGCATCAGCCAGCGGAAGATGTGTGATCGAGTAATAAAAACAACCCAATCCGGTGAAACCCAGAATTCCGCGTAAAGCCAGGAGCTTGCGGTTATTGCCCCAGGGATTGAGCGACTTGGCTTTGAGCAGTGCGACGCTTGCCACAAACGCCACAGCC
>JBFFMO010001476.1:0-1228 GCA_041554035.1 Allomicrovenator sp.
CGAGTGTCAGGAGCGCTGAGCATCGCGTTGACCGCCTGGCGTTGCTCGGCATCGCGACCAAAGAGAATCGGGTTGGTATCCAACGCCACAAAATGGACCGGCCCTGCACCAAATTCATAATAACGCGCGGGCATTTTCCATTGGGAGTTTTTCTGAGTGTAGGCGATCTGGGAGCCGGCCTTGTCCTGGTCCATGTCGACCCAGGCTGCCATCCCAAGATCATGATTTCCCAGGACCGCATAAAACGGGAAATTCAACGCGCCGTAAGGGACCTCAAAATTGGAGACCCAGAGGGGGTCATCGACGCTTGAAACCCCGGAATCGTAGATATTATCCCCCAGCAGCAGTCCAAAATCACACCCCCCTAGGCTCTGGCAAACCTTCCCCATCGCAGCCCCGACCTGGCGTTGAGTTTCGTTGCCCTTTCCCTGGTCCCCGATGGCCACAAAACGAATCAGCTTCGGGTCTGCTTGCGCTGGCGCGAGATCGACACATTCGCCCGAGACCGAGTTTATGATTTGGCTTGCCGGACAGGTCTTCAACGTCGGCCCCGCCGAGTTGGAGCAAGCCGTCAAAATCAAGGCCAGAAAAAGGATGGGTAGGTTGAGGTTAATCATCGTCGGTTTGGCCCAAAATGCGGGTTAGCCACCATTCGGGGCGCTCCAAAAATGACCGGTACACCGACACAGCCGGCACGTCCTCCCATCGGATGCGCTCCAACGAATCCCCGTCGAAGCTTATGATATCTGCCTCAGGCAGCGCCAGAAGGATGGGCGAGTGGGTTGCGATGATGAGTTGGGCATCGGGATGTTGGGTGATGAGGTCGTGCAGCACCGCCAACAGGGTCAGTTGACGTTGAGGGCTCACCGCAGCTTCGGGTTCGTCCAGAAGGTACAACCCTGGGCCACGAAACCTCTCTGCGAGCAAGGTCATGAACGATTCGCCATGAGATTGTGCATGTAAAGAGCGGTCGCCATAAAAGGGCGGACCAAGTTCATCGACGGCCGTCGCAACGTTGAAAAACGACTCGGCCCTCAAGAAAAACCCACCACTGAGTTTGCGTGACCATATCAGGCGCAAAGCGTCCGCCAGCGGTTTCACTGCATTCACGGTGTCGGTCGTTTTTGGTGTGAAGTTGCGAGTTCCTCCCTCGGCGCCAAACCCCACCGCCAACGCGATCGCCTCAAGCAGAGTGGATTTTCCCGAGCCGTTTTCTCCCACAAAAAAC
>JBFFMO010001477.1:0-1225 GCA_041554035.1 Allomicrovenator sp.
CCCCAACACTCGACCACTCGCAGCGCTCCTTGCTCGATAAAGATATTGTCGACCGCGTTGGCATGGTCGATAAACTTCTGTTTATTGGCTGTCGGAACAGCGATCAGGAAACCGTCGATATAGCTCATGAGTTCTCCGTCGATTTGTGAATTTACCACATACCGACCGTATGGTATGCCGTCAACCATGAGTAGAACGACCAATCAAACACCTGAACGCGGCGATGCCCGTCAGCGACTATTAGATGTCTCGTTGAATATCATTCGTAAGAAAGGATTTGCAGCAACGTCGGTGGATGACCTGTGTCGAGCCGCTGGGGTTACCAAAGGCGCATTTTTTCATCACTTCAAGACCAAAGAAGCCCTCGGTGTTGCGGCGGCGAATCATTGGACCCACACCACCAGCGCGCTCTTCGCTGGTGCGGACTATCACAAGCCAGACGACCCGTTAGAACGCGTGCTTGCTTACCTCGAATTCCGCAAAACCATCATCGGCGGCGAGTCGTTTGAATACACCTGCCTCGCCGGAACTTTGACGCAGGAGGTTCACGACTCCGCCCCGGCAATTCGAGACGCCTGTGCCGAAAGCATCTTCGGTCATGCCGCAACCCTTGAGGCCGACATTCAGGCTGCGATGAACGATCGCGGTATTGCCGCAGACTGGACGGCTAAAAGCCTTGCTCGTCACACCCAGGCCGTTCTTCAGGGGGCATTCATTTTGGCCAAGGCCGCGAATAATCCTGAATTGGCTCGAGAGAACGTCGACCACTTGGTTCGTTATGTACGCCAGCTTTTCGATGTCACCGACACTGGAAAAAGTTAAAAATAGACCCCGGAAATTGAACATTTAAATCAGGTAGAACCGAAGGAGATCAACATGAGCAATCGCGAAGGTGCACCCATTTGGTACGAGTTGATGACCGATGATCCAGACGCCGCGCAGGACTTCTATGCCAAGGTCATGGGTTGGGTTTTCGAAAAGATGCCGGGAATGGATTACCGCATTTTCAAGACCGTCGAAGGTGTCGGGGTTGGCGGCATGATGAAAGCTCCTGAAGGCGCCTCATTCGCACCTATTTGGGCTGTCTATTTCGGGGTCGAGGATGTCGACGCCATGGCGGAAAAGGTCAAATCCGTTGGAGGCTCTATCCATATGGCACCACAGGATATCCCTGGTGTAGGTCGTTTCGCCTTTGTCGGCGATCCACAGGGCGCCCTTTTTTACC
>JBFFMO010001478.1:0-1223 GCA_041554035.1 Allomicrovenator sp.
AAGCTTTCGGCCCTCCTCCAGCATGCCTGTCGACACATCGATTCCCACGACATGCCCATCGGCCCTTGCCGCCACTCGCCGAGCAATCGCGCCCGTTCCGCAGGCTAGATCCAGGACGTCTGAGACGGGCTCCGAGACCACGGCATCGACCAAAGGATCCACCAACGCGTCAGGCGTGCGGAACGGCGTGTGTTCGAATTTCGGTGCCAACATATCGTATCCGCGCGTCGTCGACGACAGCGCCTGCCTGGCGAGCTCTAAGAGCGTTGGTCCTTTGGGGTCAAACATCAGGGCTCCACACATTGGCCGTCGCGAGCGACACAGCGCTTTTCCTGTTCACACACGTAGGTACCTTTGCAGGCTGCATCGTCGACGGCCACACATTTGCCGTCTTTCGTGGTGCATGCGCCATTATACCAACAGCCGTTCCCAAACAAACATTGTTCGCTCGCAACGTAGGGATTACCGGTCAACCCGCAGGTTTCCATCGGGGAAAGCTCAGGCAATTCCAGCGCGCAGCCCACGCGTTTGGCGGCGTAAACAAATTCTTCCACGTCCTGAGTTTTCGACTCCGCCGGAACCTTCGCCTCCAGCCAACCCTCAGCCGTGTATTTCGTAGCCAGCGACTGATAACCGACAACAAACGCGCCACGTTTCGGTTCCGCACTGGCCTTCAATCGAATCGTGGTTTCCGTGCGACACATCTCGCCAAATTCGATGGCCAAACATGGCTCCATGTATTGAACGAACTCTTCACCGACAAGCATTTTTACCGCTTCGGGAGTCGCGTCAAAAATCCGCACGTGGTGGCAACCACCACTCACATAACTCCCATATTTCGCCCCAGCGACTTCAAAATCCCCGCCATGATTGGTGCCACACTTCATCAAATAATCGCGTGGAACCTCGCCCACCTGCGTCGCCCCCAAGGTTTTCGTGAGTGCAACATAATCAATCTCCTTGCTGGGAAAAATCATGTCGTCCTCAAGCTGCATCGGATAGTCGAATTCAATCACCAGTTCTTTGCGCGAAACATTATACGCGACGGAACTCATTTCAGATCGAGTCACGTTCAATAGATTATCGCCGTGTTTTGCGTAGAGTTCAGCCCACGGTCCCGTGGCGACCGGCCCCGGTTTCTGAGCAGGCTCCGGCACCGGCGCACTTGCCGGGGTGTCTGAAGTCTGGATGGCAGTTCCACCACCGCAACCCAGCAAAAACAA
>JBFFMO010001479.1:0-1223 GCA_041554035.1 Allomicrovenator sp.
AACGAAGGACTTCTGCTTGGTAGGCGTCTCTTTGCGTTTCATCGGTCAAAAAATGAAAGACCGCCCGGTCATGCCATAAATCGATGCTCTGGGTTTCAAGCAAGGGCGTGGTGGCGTCGCCAACGATCCAGCGCACATCTTCTGCACGTTCACCGAGTCGTTTGCGTGATTGTTCAAAGGCCGCCGATGCGAGGTCGATGACGGTGATATTCACGAAGTTCAGGTCGAGCAGGTCGTCGACCAGTGTTGCGCCACCTCCGCCGACGTCGACGATATGGGCATCTGGACTCAGTCCGCATGTTTTGATGAGGGCCAATGATTGGTCCAAATGCGGGCGGAACCACGACACGTCCGTGACTTGTTTTTTCGAATAAACTGCTTGCCAGTGTTCTTGATTGTCCATGATTTTCCCTAAGTATTTTTTGAGGTGTTATCGAATTTTTTGAGTGTTTCCCGCATGCGAATCGCGACAAGAATTCCAGAAATAAATGTCAGGCCGGCGATGGAGAAGGTGGCGGCTGAAATTCCAAATTGGTCGGCAATAATCCCCGCGATTATGGCGCCAACGGCGTACCCCATGTCTCGCCAGAGCCTGTAAACACCCACTGAGGAGGCACGCCAGCTGGGATGGGCGACGTCGCCGATGGCCGCGAGCAGGGTGGGGTAAACCATTGCGGTTCCAGCGCCAAGCAAGACGGCTCCAAGGGCAAAGAAGGCGAAGGTGGTTCCGGATGCGATGACGACCATGCCCATCGCCTGCGTCCACATACCCGCCACGATCAACCATTTGCGCCCGATTTTATCGGACCAGGCGCCGGTGAAAAGCTGACCGAGTCCCCAAACGCCAGGGTAGATCGCGGCCAGGGTGCCGATCTGCCCCAAGCTCATGCCGGCTGCGGCAAAAAGCAGCGGGAAGAGCCCCCAGGCCATGCCGTCGTTGAGGTTGTTGACCAGACCAGCCTGACTCACGGACGACAAATCTGGGTCGGTGAACGAGGTGCGAATGATGACCTCACGTGGGGTCAGAGCGGTGTGTTCGTCGCCAAGATTGGTCTCGTGCTTGACATGATGCTGGGTTTCTTTGACCGCAAAAATCGAGAGCGCCGTGCCCAAGACGACAAATCCAATCCCAAGATAAAAGGGTTCAGGTCGCAGGCCGTATTGGGCGGCAATCCAGCCTGTGGCGAGGGCCGATAGCGCGACCGAAAAATACCCGGCAAATT
>JBFFMO010001480.1:0-1217 GCA_041554035.1 Allomicrovenator sp.
CGCGCTTTGCGCGTTGGCTTGGAGTGCTGGTGAAAACGTGTCCATCCTGTAATTCCCGTGTCGATGACGGGCTCATCGTTTGCCCGAATTGCAGGCATGACTTTGAAAAGCCAAGTGAGGGCGTGAACGTCAGCCACACGATGATGGGCTTTCCTGCGCTCTCAGATATTTTGGCCAACGAACCGGCATCCGAACCCGATCCCGCAAAACAGACGCTCTTTGGTTTTCCCGCGCAAAAAGCGGGGATGAGCCCCTTCGCGAAACAAGCCATCAGCGAGGACGAAGAATCCGAGGCTGAATACGACGAAGGTGATGCAACACATCTGATACCGGCCGACCAGCTTCAGCGAGAATTCGAGATCAACTCCCCTGTCGTGGCAGCGGTCGAAGCCCACGAACCACGCATGACCATGGCCGGGATTCCGGTTTCCGAACTTTCCGCGTCGCCCGCCAGCATCAAATCTGCATGGGGCCTCGACGAGGAGTCCGAAAGTGACAGCACTTCAGTGGTGCCGGCCTCGGCCATATTCGACAAAGAACAGAGTGCAAAAGCTGGATTTTCAAAGCGCGTCGAGACTACTGAGTTCCCCGGTTCCAGCACCCTGATGGGGATGTCTGTTGATGACTTCAATGCCACGCTGAACCCACCGGCGGCCGAGCCGGACGACAGCGCGGTTCATTCGACTCAATTCGCCATGCCGGCAATTCAAGCAGTCGAACCCGCTGCGGCAAAACCCGCTGCAGCTAAACCACCTCGCGAGTTCGATTCAGGCCCTGCCAGTGTGGAACTTCCGACTCAGATGTGGAATCCATCCGACGAGCTCGACGAAGATAATGCTCAACACCGCGAGTTGCTCCAGAAAATCCGAGGCGATGCCGCGGAAAAGCACGGGGAACCTCGAGCCGCTGCCGACCGCGGAACAGCCGAACATGCAAAACCCCAAAGTGTGGGTCCGGCTTTGGGCCTCGCAGCCGGCAAAGCGCCGGCTATTCCCGCTCCAAAATCCTCGGGCCTTGGAGACACTTCTTCGCTTCGAAGCAGGCTTCAGGAGAGACTCAAGGGAGCTGTTCCGGAGCCTTTGCCCAAACCGGCAGTGATTGTCGCGCCCGCTGTGATTCCTGCGCCTGTGATGGCTGCGCCCGTGATTTCAACACCGGATCCAGCAGACATCGAGCCAGCAGACATCGAGCCAGCAGACATCGAGCCAGCAGACATC
>JBFFMO010001481.1:0-1215 GCA_041554035.1 Allomicrovenator sp.
AAGCGTGAATTCAACGTTGAGGCCAACGTAGGTGCACCGCAGGTGGCCTATCGTGAAACCATTCGTGCCGCTACTGAAGCTGAAGGTAAGTTTGTCCGTCAGTCCGGTGGTCGCGGTCAGTTCGGTCACGTTTGGCTGAAGATCGAGCCGCAGGAGGCGGGCCTTGGTTACGAGTTCGTCAACTCAATCGTTGGCGGCGCGGTGCCGAAGGAATACATCCCGGCGGTTGATAAGGGTATTCAGGAGGCGATGAAGGGCGGTGTAATCGCCGGTTATCCTGTCGTGGACATCAAGGTCACCTTGTTTGACGGTTCGTATCACGAAGTCGACTCCAACGAGATGGCGTTCAAGGTCGCTGGTTCCATGGGCTTCAAGAACGGCGTCCAGAAGGCCAAGCCGGTCGTGCTTGAGCCGATGATGAAGGTCGAGGTGGAAACGCCGGAAGACTACATGGGTGATGTGATCGGCGATTTGAACTCTCGTCGCGGCATGGTTCAGGGGATGGAAGACTCCTCCTCCGGCAAGGTGGTTAAGGCCGAGGTGCCGCTGTCAGAGATGTTCGGATATGCGACATCGCTGCGTAGTGCGACCCAAGGGCGCGCTTCATACAGCATGGAATTTGCCAAGTACAACGAAGTCCCGGCGAGCATCGCCGAGGCTCTGAGCAAGAAGTAACAGATTCGGTATAGGGGTAAGGTACGGTGTCTAAGGAAAAATTTGAACGCACAAAGCCGCACGTGAACGTGGGTACCATTGGTCACGTTGACCACGGTAAGACCACCCTGACCGCGGCGATCACGACCCATCAGGCGCAGAAGTTTGGTGGTGCAGCGAAGGCGTACGACCAGATCGACAACGCCCCGGAAGAGCGCGAGCGTGGTATTACCATTGCTACCGCGCACGTGGAATACGAGTCCGATGCGCGTCACTACGCGCACGTTGACTGCCCGGGCCACGCCGACTACGTGAAGAACATGATCACCGGTGCTGCCCAGATGGATGGCGCGATCCTGGTGGTATCCGCTGCTGACGGCCCGATGCCGCAGACCCGCGAGCACATCCTGCTGTCCCGCCAGGTAGGCGTTCCGTACATCATTGTGTACATGAACAAGGCCGACATGGTTGACGACGCCGAGCTGCTGGAACTGGTTGAAATGGAAATCCGCGAACTGCTGGACTCCTACGAATTCCCCGGGGACGACACCCCGATCATCA
>JBFFMO010001482.1:0-1215 GCA_041554035.1 Allomicrovenator sp.
TGGGGTATTCTTGAACCTGAATGTGCCGACATCGGCCACCGCCCAAGCACCGCTCGAGGTCGCCAAACTGGGCCGTCGCTATTACGGAAAGCTCGTCGCTGAAAAGGCAGACCCGCGAAATAAGCCGTATTATTGGATTGGCGGATCTGAGCTCGGCTTCGACGATATCCCCGGGTCGGACTGCAACGCAATCGCGCGCAATCAGGTCACCGTGACGCCCGTCCAACTGGACATGACGCATTATAAATTCATGAAAGAACTCTCTTCCTGGACCGAACTCCAGGCATCGCCCCCGGAAAACACATGAAAAACGCCCTAGCCGAACGTGTAGCCAAAACTGTCCGTGACGTGCCCGACTTCCCTAAACCTGGAATCATGTTCAAGGACATCACTCCCGTGCTTCAGGACGGCGAACTCTTCACGACCGTGACCAACTATTTCGCCGAGCGATACGAGGCGATGGGAATCACCAAGATCGTGGCGATCGAGAGCCGTGGTTTCATTTTTGGCGCAGCGATTGCGCACGAACTTTCGATGGGTCTTGTTTTGGTGCGTAAGCCGGGCAAACTTCCCGCAGAACGCATCGGAGTGGATTACGCGCTGGAATACGGCACCGACCGCGTTGAAATCCACAAGGACGCACTGAAAGCCGGTGATCGCGTCGTGATCATCGACGACCTGCTCGCCACCGGCGGCACGGCCGCCGCGACGGTTGATTTGGTGAAACAATCGGGCGCAGAAGTCGTGGAATGCGGATTTCTTATCGAGCTGGATTTTCTCGAGGGCGGCAAAAAGCTCGACGCTAAGCACCACTCGATCGTCCACTACTGATCACTTTTTTCCGAGTGACATCTTCATGAGGTAGAGCACCTCATGGGCGGCATTGGCCACGAGTTGGCTTTCGACACTCTCGTCGGAAGCCGCTTTCAGCTTGGGGCCAAGTTTGAACGTGTCGCCAAGCTTCATCCCAATGAACTGGTTCAAAAAGGCGGGACGCGTCAGCGCAAGGTCGCCCCTGTAGTCGAAGACTCGCACGGACGAAATCCGGCCCTTGGTGTCGACCCCCACTCCGATTTCAAGGCGCATCGTGGCCCCATCCAGCGCCTTGGGATTGAGGCGCGGGTCCACAAAAAGCGCCACGCCCAAGAGCTTCTGCGCCTTACCTTCACCGCGCACGGCGATATAGAACGTCGGCTTGGTGTCCTCTGGATACAA
>JBFFMO010001483.1:0-1213 GCA_041554035.1 Allomicrovenator sp.
CCATTCCCACGTACGAACAGGGATGGTGCTGATTCGGCCCAACAACAACGCCATCAAAAGTAGGATGGCGAGGTGACTCCAAAACAAGATGGCAGGGCCCCAGGCGGGCCCATGGACCCAAAGCAGCCAACGCCCTTCGCCAAGTCGGATCGTCGTGGAGGAGTTCACCGCATCGCTCGACAATTTCACGGCCGGCGCGACTTCGTGAACGCTGCGCTCCCACGGCTGCTGCCAGGTCATCATGAAGACTTGATTTCCAGGCTTGATCGGAAGGCTCACAACCCGGGCGATGGGACGGATCGTTCGGACCTCACCATCAACGGTGACCTTCTGCAGTTCGGCCCCCTCTGGCAGCGTGACCTCATGCGTGCCTCCCGCTGACGCGCGAACACTGAGCTTCAGCTCGGCCTGCAAGAGGCGCTTGCCGGGCGTGACATTATATTCGACCGAATCGACCGTGACGGCCTGCCCTGGAGCCCCATTGGGGCGGCCAATGGCAATCTTGAGCGTCTCACCCGGCCATGGTTTCCAGAAGGGCTGATAGACGCCGTCCGTGACGTCATCCAGCCGCGGCACGCCCGTGAAGTCACATCGCCAAATCCGGCTGCACTGCACATACCAAGTCTCGGTGAACGGCTCGGTTTTGGTCGCTGTCAGGCTGACCTGCGGGCTGCTCGGGATTTCGGAGGAAAACTCGACCACCGCGGTCCCGCGACCAAAGTCGACAAGCGCGCGATTTCCTTCGATACGCACGTCTTCGCTGATGACTTTTTCGTCGGTCAGCAAGGGCACTTTCACCAGTTGTGGCCGGCTGTCATCGATACGCGTAACGATCGTTCGAATGCGCCACGGAAGGCCCAACTCAAGGCGGCGTTCCACCGAAAACCACGGGGGCAAATCGGTCGACAAGGCAGCGTCTTGCGCCCCCGCCTCGACACGTTTGGTCAACTGAATCGAATTGTCCGGAACACCGTCAGGGCCGATCCCATCCACGGTCCATTCGTTGGACTTAAACTCAACGTACTGGGGACGCGTCTCGTCTCGGAACTGCAAGGTCACGACGTTACGATTCACCAGCTTCCCGGTGACTTGGACCGTGTGCCTGCCCGGCTTCAAGCGAACCATCGCCAGGCCGCTCTCATCACGACGAATCTCGAGTGAAATGACGCCGTCGACCTTGACCTCATCGATGCGCAGCGGGTCGGACGGCCCA
>JBFFMO010001484.1:0-1206 GCA_041554035.1 Allomicrovenator sp.
GCTCTACAACCTCTCGGACGACAGCGTGGAGTTCCAGATTCAAGACCGTCTCTCGTTCATGCGGTTTCTCGGCCTGACGCTGGCCGACCGCGTGCCGGACGCCAAAACCGTGTGGCTTTTTCGCCAGCGCCTGATCGAACACGGTTTGGTGGAGGAACTCTTCAGCCTGTTCAACGAAGTCTTGGAGCGCAATGGATTCGCCGCCCGCAAGGGGCAGATCATCGACGCTTCATTCGTCCCTGTCCCGCGCCAGCGCAACTCGCGCGAGGAGAACGAGAAGATAAAAAACGACGAAGAAATCGAGGAATGGAGCGAAGAAAAGGCCTGTCAAAAGGACACCGACGCCCGGTGGGCGCAGAAAAATGGCGTCAATCATTACGGCTACAAAAACCATATTTCCGTCGATGTGCAACACAAATTTATTCGCCGGTTTGCCGTGACAGACGCTTCGGTCCACGACAGCCAGGTCTTTGATGAATTGCTTGATGATGATAACTCAAGTCGTGACCTGTGGGCCGACTCCGCCTACCGCAGCGCCGAACATTTGAAGACTCTTTCCGACCAGGGTTATCGCGAACACATCCAGCGCAAGGGGCGTCGCAACCACCCGCTGACGCCGCGCGAAAAGCAGGGCAACCGCACTCGCGCCAGGATTCGCTCGCGCGTGGAACACATTTTTGGCATCCAGTCGATGCGAGCGGGCGGCAACCTGTTGATCCGCACGATCGGTCTGGTGCGGGCCCGCGCCAAAATAGGCCTGCGCAATCTGGCGTACAACCTGAGTCGCTACGCGCGCCTGGCCTGTGCGTGAGGGCCGAGCCGTGCCGACCGGGAGAAGAAACCTGATCGGGAGTAAAAAAATCGGGGATTCAGATTGAATCTCCGATCAGGCAGGCGTTATCATTGGAACCCATAATTCCGATTTCGCGATCTAATTTTATTCAGACTAAAAGTTGGCGCGAAAAAGTGGAAAAATAGAGGTGACCTTTAATAAGTCCATCATCTTTTGCTGCCTGTATTTCTTTCCACTGCAACACCCCGGACACGTGATCTCCTTTACTAAATTTACTGCTCTTAGATTCCAAAACTTCAGCAATAATACCGGATGCAATTGGCTTATTGATCTGAAATGGTTCAACATAGGACGGAGCATCGTTCATTCTACCTCTTAAGTATGGGTCTACAGAAACATATTCAGAGCCTAAC
>JBFFMO010001485.1:0-1205 GCA_041554035.1 Allomicrovenator sp.
CGGCTGAGACTCCACTCCGACAAAAAGGACTCCAGACGCGCCACTTTTGTAGAAGTAGACGCAATCACCGATCGGCCCTGGGTCCAGCTTGAGACCTGTGGCGTCATCCCTTTGCGAAAGTCATCCTCGCCTGATTCTGGCAGGGTGAAATGGTATCGCAAGCTCGCACGCGAAGGCCGCCTGCCCCCGGTATTTTTGTACCACCACGTCGGTTTGATTTCCTGGTTGGTCGTGGATGGCCACGATCGACTTCTCGCCGCTCGTTTAGAGGAAATCAACCCTATATTCGTCGGAATCTCATCTGCTCGACTCGTAACGATGTCATCACCCGATCCCGGCCGGCTTGAGATCGAAGAAGTCCTGGCGAAACAGCTAGATCAAGCACCAAATCCACGCGTGATCGACGGTATCAATCGACGTTTAATTTCGCTCTATCAAGAGGCCGATTGGCGAGCACGCACACAAGGCGTTCGGCTGATCGGAGGCATCGATTATTGGGTGTCGGAATGTCGCCGCTTAAGCCTACCGAGCGAAGAATTTGAAGCGACGTCGTAAACCCTCTCGACCTAAGTCAGATATTCCATCGGGCCTCCGCCGCGAAATGCTCGGACCCAAGTGCCAGTCTGCAACAACGACAACGCTATCGAATGAAATCGACACCAGCCCCACGTACGAGTCGCTGCCACGCAGGAGGAGCCTGGCGCATGAATCACAGCGGGGAGTTGTTGAAATCTCAAAATTAGATTCCGATTTGTATCGCTAGAACAGCTAATTGACGTCGGTTCGGACAAACCGAATCACGTTGCTGCGTTGGTCCCATAGGATAGGTGCCTCTGGATGGGTCGCTCCGTCGGGATCGACGTTCGGAACATAAGGGGTATGGGTGCCCGAGAGCTGCAAATCAACGCTTGGAACCTCAGGAAGCGGAACTTCGAATTCCCCGCGCCAAACCGGAATGTAGGGTTTGCCCTCGCCGCCATTGGTCCGCGGAAACGCCACATTCCATCGGTCTGGCAGCACAGCATCACCAAGGACCGGGAAGATCACCTCGGCAATCCATGGTCCCATTTCCACCTTAGCGGACGGCGGATACCCCAGAATTTTTATTTTGGCCGATGTTTTTCCAGTAACGTCAATTTCGTGGGGCGCGACGCTTGCGGACTCCAATAAATGGCCGTCGACCCAAATCTGGAAATTTTGATAGA
>JBFFMO010001486.1:0-1203 GCA_041554035.1 Allomicrovenator sp.
CCACCGAGGACGAGCGGACGCGGACGACGGCCCGTGTTTATCTGACCCGGGTGGATAAGGATAAGTATTTGGACCTGTGCCAGATCGAGGATTACCACGAGCAGGTCTGCTCTGGAGTGGACCGTGGATGCCAGACGGCCGAACACGGCCGGTCAATTTTGACGACGGTGCAACTCTATAACCCGCGGCTGGGACGATTCGAGCGCTATGAGTTGTCAAAACATCCTGGATGCCCGGCGGATTTCGATTTCACACAGAGTGACGGGTATTTGCTGCTGCAAACCCGCGGGCGAGTGGGCTTCCTGCCGTCGCCAAGTTCCGAAGAAGATGTCGAGGGTTTGGACATCTTCTGATGGCTGGAGCAACCCTGCGCCGAAGTCGCCACACCGCTGGATGAAGGTCGCTCCATATTGATTTTGTTTCGGTTTTTCGCCAGAATCGTGGAACTCCGCACTGAATATGAAGCTACGCGAATTCGACCTGACGTTTTGAATGTTGGCACGTCGTCTGCAGTCTATCGTGGCACACAGAGATTGAACTCAAATTGAGAGTGATAAAATGAACAGCACGAATTTGAAAATGGTTTTGATGGGTCTCGCAATCACAGCATCCGCCGCAGCGTGTGGCGCCGATGACAAAGGTGACGGCGAGTCAATTAATGCAGTTTCAGCGCGTCAGGCGTTGACGGGAAATACAGAGGGCGTGGCTGCCAAGGTGTCGAGCGCGCTGCTCTTCCTTGAGTCGTCGGAGCTCGCGAATCGCGGTTTTGATCTGGGCCTCGGTTCATCGGTATCCTGTGCATCCACACCAGTGGACGGATCGGGAGCAGATTTTGATTCTGGCTCGTGCGCAGACCCAAGCACCCCCGCGGAACCGGCATCGCTTGACGTAGATCTTTCGGCTCAGAGTGCGGAACTCACTCAGTACCTTGAAGAAAAAATCTTCGCGGACGCCAACATCGAGACAAGCAGCGACACTCAGGTGACCTTCTTGCTTCGTGGCTCGGTCGTGTGTGACCCAGATCCATTCGACGGTTCGGCTGACCAAAGCTGTATCGACCAAGTTGATAACGCTCAGGTTCGGCTCAAGGTTACCTCTCCTTCAGTGGGTGATGTCGATGTCGCTGTCTTGATCGGCGCTCAGAAACATAATCCGCTCTCGATCGAGGTTCATCAGTCGTTGATCGCAGCTGAAATCGACCTC
>JBFFMO010001487.1:0-1201 GCA_041554035.1 Allomicrovenator sp.
ATACGCCAAACATCACGGAAGAGCATAATTTCGGAAAACTATGGTTGCCGGTCGAAAACCAAATGGAATGTTTATTCAACCTCCCACAGAGGCTCAGTCTATTTCCGCCATACTTTTCCGATATCACTTCACACTAGATTAATCACTTTGATTAGTCGATATCCGGAGGATATAGGATCTTAGTGAAAAAACGCACAACGACAGAAACAAACATAAGTTTTCTAACTGACGCAACTACCACTTGTTTCTTTAATAAATATAACACATCTACAAGCATGATGACTCAAAAGGCCACGTCGATTCCTTGATCGGCACCGACAAAAACGACCTTCTGAGTCGACATCTTACCATCGGCCTGACGAATCGACACCTCGTGTCTGCCCAGTGTCAAAATGAGCACCCGACCGGGCACGGCGGAACCGGTATCCACGCCGTCCACGACGATGGTGCCTTCAGGACCGGTCACCGAAACATAACCAGGCTTTGAGAGGTCCTGTTGGGATTGCACGTCGACAATGTCTTTCGACGCAACGACCGGGGCGGGAGTCTTGAGTTCATCCCAAAACCCGCGTGGACCTGCCACACGGCGCAGATAGACGGCTTTGGCAAAAAGGGCCTGCGCCTTTTCGGGGTCTTCGGCAAGCTTGAAGCCCTTCCACTGGGTGCCGGTCTCGTAGAGCTTCCCGAGCTCTTCACAGCTCATGGCGTGACCGCGTTCACAGGCCTTGCCCATATAGTCGGCAAAACCCTGCAGGTCGGTGACCTGTCGAGACGCCGTCCATACCAGATCGATGTAGGCCGAACAGCCGTTGAAGTAACCCGTGTCGCAGGCCTGTTTGTAGAGCTTAACCGCCTCGCCCTCGTCTTTGCGAAGCAGGCGACCGTCACGGTGCAGGTCGCCGAGCATCACGCAGGACGGACCGTGGTCATTCTTGCAGGTGTGCTCCAGGAGCAGATGGGCCTGAATCGGGTCGTTCTTGTCGTACATCAGCATCAACGCTTGCTGATAGCAGCCTGAGGCGTTCCCAAGCGTGCAAGACCGGTAATAGAGTTCAAGTGCCTTGTCGTGGTCATGAGGCACACCCTCGTCGCCGCGTTCGTACCGGATGCCCAACGACAAACAAGATGCCGCTTCGCCGTCTGCACACGCTTGATCGAGCTGCGAGGCGATGTCGGTCTCACTGGGGCCTTGTTCGACGAT
>JBFFMO010001488.1:0-1201 GCA_041554035.1 Allomicrovenator sp.
ACTTCGCTCTCGCCAAAGCCGCCGAGCCATCTCTTGGACGTTTTGGCTTCATGATTGTGGGTGTGGCAGCCGTATTGGCGACCCTCTCGGCCATCAATTCGACCTTATATGGTGCGGCGAGGCTCAGTTATTCGATTGCTGCCGAGGGCGAGCTTCCCGCGGAATTTGAACACAAAGTATGGCAACAACCCGTCGGTTTGCTTATCACGGGGGGCGGCTCACTTTTGCTCTCAAATTTGGTCGACATCTCGAGCATCTCGATGATGGCGAGCGCGAGTTTTTTGATGATTTTTGCGATGGTTAACTTGGCGTGTTTCGTGAAATTTAGCGATGCAAAGAGCAACCGAATGATCGCGGTTCTCGGCGTTGTGTCCTGCTCTCTCGCCCTTTTTTCATTGCTCTTTCATACCTTCGAAACGTCGCCATCTGATTTGTGGTTCTTGGCAGGTTTGGCCGCCTTAACCTTGACCGGCGAGGGGGTCTTTCAGCTTTTTCGGAAAGCCAAGAGACAAAACCTATGACTCTTCGCGTGTTTTATTCGGATAATTATTCCGTTGATTTGCCCCAGGGACATCGGTTCCCGATGCATAAGTATAGACTTTTGCGGGAATCGTTGTTGGCGTCAGAAATACTGGATGAATCGCATCTGCACGCCCCCAACCCGGCGATCGTGGAAGACTTAGACCGTGCGCATGATCCGGAATACGTTCGGGCGTTTTTGGACGGGTCTGTGACGCAGCGAATCATGCGGCGGATTGGGTTTCCGTGGTCGCAGTCCTTGGTTCATCGAATCATGTCTACGGTCGGCGGGGCCGTCGATGCCGCAGACTGGGCGCTCGAAAACGGAATCGCAGGCAATCTTGCTGGAGGGACTCACCACGCGATGCGTGAGGCAGGAGAAGGCTTCTGCGTGTTCAATGATTTGGCGGTCGTGGCGCTGCGCCTTAAAAGCCAGAACCCAGATCTTCGAATCGTGATTTTGGACCTGGATGTCCATCAGGGAAACGGCAACGCTGCGATTTTGGACGGCATACCCGGTGTATTTGTCCTCAGCGTTCATGGGGAGCGCAATTATCCGTTCGAAAAGGTCGGGTCAGGCTTGGATATTGGGCTTCCCGACGCAACGACGGACGCGGCGTATTTGCGCACGGTTCGGGCGGTGCTGCCGATTGTTCTGCGTTTTCGACCCGATATCGTTTTG
>JBFFMO010001489.1:0-1200 GCA_041554035.1 Allomicrovenator sp.
AGAGTGCGGGACCTTTCATCATCAAGAGCGCCGTTCCCGACACCAAAGCCAATAAAAAGCCCGGCAGAACCGCCATAAAATAGGATTTTCTCTCGAACGAAATCAACGAGTCTCTGGCTTCTTTCGAGGTCAAAGACACGTGATGACCCAGCAGCCGAGCGAGCGTAATCAGCCCTCCAAGCCAAAGAATAAGTCCAACAATATGCGTTGCTACTAACCAGTTCATCGCGCCTCCGTTTTCCAGACTCTAAGTAGGATTCCCGCGAGTTCTTCGCCCGTCAGACGAGCGGATTCCCCGGGTGTAATTCCTGTGTAAACTGCACGCCTCAAAATGGCTTCGAGGGATATCTCATGCGGAAAACAAAGCCCGCCAGGCGTGGTGATTTCACTCCAAACCGTCAGGCCTTCAACCTCGGTACGTTCCGCTTGCAATCGCGCCACATCAAGGAGCCGTTCAAAGACCGCCTTGGCGGGCCCGGCATCCACCAGAGCACCAACAATCAACGTCCCGGCTTCGAGCGAAACAATATTGGATTCGCCTAACCACTGTTTCCAACGCCCCGTCAGATGCGACAAGTCGGTATGGGTCCCGATTCCGTCGGGTTCCGAATCCAAGAGATCGACAAAAATCGGACTTTCGAACTCGATATCGTCTTCGATCTCGTCCAGAAGCTCGTTCAAGGTGTCATCATCGGCCGCACTCACCCACGCCATTTGATTCGAGACCGGCACCCATCCTGCCTCAGCTTCTGCGAGCAATTCTAGCAATGCTGCCTTAGGTGACATCACACGGCCCAGATTCTCTTCGAGCCATTCATCCGAAAAATCGGCTACACCTTCATGTTCAAAAACAGGAAGACGTTGGGGATCCAGACGACGACTTTTTTGAGTCCGCCACGCGGCCTTGCCCTCGATCAGAGTGCCGATAACAACGCCCGATTCATCACAAAATCCGTACGTGAGCGACGAAGCCACGACTCCCGATGGGCCGACCATTTCGCCGCAATTTTCACATTCGTACCCAGCCTTGGACGGCACGGCGTCTAAGAGGGCGACGAGGCGCAAATGCGTGAGCGTATGGAAGGGGGTCGAATGGTAAAATCGCTGGAGCTGTGGATGCTTACAAAGCTCGCATGCCACACGAACGTCCGCGATGTACATGACTTCCGGACGCCCATGAGCGTCAGGAGAAAAGTGAAA
>JBFFMO010001490.1:0-1197 GCA_041554035.1 Allomicrovenator sp.
CGATGAGGACATCGCGGGCTCCGGCCGACTCACCGACGCTGCGGGACGAATGGTGGATTTTCGAAATTGCATCGTCATCCTCACCTCGAACCTTGGCGCCAATTCGGAAGACCGTTGGTTGGGATTCAGCGACGCAACGGACCGGGATCGTCTGCTTCATTATCGACGGGCCGCCGAAGACTTTTTTAGACCTGAATTATTTAATCGAATTGACGCCGTTGTCCCTTTCCGACCACTGGGCAAGGAGGCTCTGCGCCGCATTGCTCGACGGACCCTTCAAAGTCTGCTCGAACGCAGGGGCTTGAGGCAGGCGCAGGTGATGGTCGATGTCGACGAAAAACTCATCGATTATTTGGCGGAAAAATCCGTCGACCCTCGTTATGGCGCAAGAACCCTGGCCCATCGTGTTGAGCGTTTGCTCATCGCTCCTCTGGCCGAGCGCCTGGTCGACCACACCACAAAACCGACAGGCATCACGCGCGTCCTGATGTCGCCTGCGGATGACGGGGTTCGATTTGACCTGCAGAGCCTTGAATTGGCACCGCAGACCCCGAAGAAACTCGAGGACATCTCATCAGATGCAGCCATTACTTTGGCACTTGAAGTCGCGCTGAACCGTGTCGAAGCCGTGCAGCGCGATCCACGATTTGTGAAGGTTCAGGCCGAATACGACGAGTTACTTACGCAAATTAATCAGAGCGGACAAAAGGGCTGGCAGGCAGACGTCGCCGAAGGCCTGCGCCAGCGCGAACACATCATCAAACAGCTCGACCAGCTCGAAAAACGGCTTATCGGCCTGCAAGATCCACGTGGAACCGGAGAATTCATTTCCGTAGGCGGCGAGAATAAGACCCGGACCCATCGGCTGCAGAAAATTCTTCGCGAAATCCAGCAGGAGCTGGTCTGGATCGTCCAGCAGGTGGATTGTGTGGCCAAGAGTTCGACCGGAGCGACACTGATCTTGAGGGGGCTTTCCGGACCGGTCGCCGAGGACCTGCAACGATGGTTGCGTTGGCTCCTGGTGATCGCTGGCGCTTTTGACATCGAAGCGGTGTTGGCTGTGGAGCTCCACGACGGCTGGAAGCCCTTTGATTCGAAGGTCGACCTCAAGACGATTGCCGCCTTTGCCGTCTCGTCAGACACCCCGGGCTCGGCCTCGATACTTTCGAGCCTCTCAGGCTATATTTGGACCCCACG
>JBFFMO010001491.1:0-1192 GCA_041554035.1 Allomicrovenator sp.
CAAGCACATCACTCCAAAGGCCAAGAAGCACTCGCTCGGGTGTCATCGGGGCATTGAACGGGAACTCGACGTTGGGTTTGGCGGCCCGCATGGCGTCGCGAAGTGCAAAGTACACTCCAATTCCATACATCAAGGGCGGCTCTCCGACGGCTTTGGAACCAAAGGGTCCCGTAGGGCCTTCGTCTGTGATCCAGCGAACCTGTAGGTCGTCGGGCATGAAGTAGACGTCCGGCGCTTTATAAGTCGACAACGCGTGCGACAAAAGCTTGCCGTCGTTGTTGTAAGCCAGCTCCTCCAACGTCATCCAACCCAAGCCTTGAGCCAGTCCGCCCTCGATCTGACCAAGGTCGACCACCGAGTTCACCGAACGGCCCAAATCATGAACGATTTGAACCGAATCGATGTCGTAGGTGCCGCGTAATACGTCGATATCGACCTGGGTAATCGCGGTTCCATACACATGGTATGCGAAGGGCCGGCCCTTCTCTTTCGAGGCATCAAACCAGATGCCTGGCGTGGCGTAAAACGCGTGTTCAGACAGTGAAACACGGCTGAAATAGGCCGTCTGCACTAGTTTTTCCCAGGTCCACTCCGACGCTTCGCCGGCCACAAAGATCCGGCCTTCCCGAATCTCAATCGCATCAGGCGTCGACGACAATTCATTCGCAGCGAGGTTCTTGAGCCTGTCCACGATTTCTGTGGCGGCAAGCCGTGTGGCGTTGCCGTTCAAATCCGCGGTGGCACTGGCAGCGCTTGGAGACATGTTCGCAATACGGGTGGTGTTGGTGCTTTCGACCCGAACACGGGCGACCGAAATACCAAAAACCTGAGCGGCAATGTCGATCATCTTCGAGTTAACGCCCTGCCCCATCTCGACGCCGCCGGTCGAAACACTGACGCTTCCATCCCCATAGACATGAACCAGAGCCGAGGCCTGATTCAAGAAGGTCTTGGTGAACGCGATGCCGAAACAAATCGGCATGACGGCGATTCCCTTTTTATGTCCGGAGTTTTTGAGGTTAAACGCGTCGGCATCCTTGCGCATCTTGGGCAAATTGTAGCCGTCAACAGCTTCATCCCATGCGCGCTCGGCCAGACATCGTTCGGTCACCTGACCGTACGAAAACACGTCTCCTTCTTTGAGAAGGTTCTTTCGTTGAATGTCTTCGCGGCTCACGCCCAGTTTTTCGGC
>JBFFMO010001492.1:0-1190 GCA_041554035.1 Allomicrovenator sp.
GTCAGCGCCGCGGCGACGACGTTCGAGAGGCTTTTTCCCACCAGAATCGAGGTGATAACCATCGACGGAGTGTTCAGCCACAACTTCATCCAAGTCGCGTTTTGCTCCTCGATGAGTTGCTGCGTCTTCGCGGCGCTGAGCGTCGTAAGGGATGTTTCGGCGGCGGAAAGAATCGCTGATGCCACTGCTGCGATGCAGACAATGGCAATTTCAACGTGCAAAAAAGACCAAGGGTCGGGGTCCAAGAGTCAACCTGGGATATGTTCACACAAAGTTACCTGAAAACAACGGCGGCAAGGTAGCCCCCTCAAAGCTGTCGTCAAGTTGGAATGGACGTAGAAAATGTATCGGCGGCTTCCACAGGTGTAAACCTTTTTGGAATCAACGGGATCAGAATGACCCGGGCTCACTCTTTGGGGCCGCGAAGTTCAAGGGCTAACCACAGGCCAGCGGCGGCCAAAACAGCGAGAGTGACGGTAAAGGTGACATCCATGATTTGAGCGAATCTATTTGCAGGTTTTCTGCGGATTGATTTCGCGGGCGCCTTTCGGAACTTTGAATTCAAAACCAGAGTCGGGGAGCTTGCGATTGATCAACGCTTCCTCGAACACGATTTCGTTGGTGTTGCCGTAGGGGTCAAAAATCGTCGTGCGAAGCACCTGATAGGTCGTGGGATTGACCTCAAATTCGATCGCTTTGTATTTCGACGTAGCTTCTTTGGGCGTCAATCTGAGGCGAGGCACGGCTGTCGTGGATTTCGGCGTGAACGCCACGGTGAATTCCTTGAGCAAATCGCCTTCGCCCATCAAAAAGCGCAATGACGTCGGCAACTGGCTTTCGCTCAGGCATTGTTTGAAGACTTGCTGAAACTCGGTCTCATAAATCCAGAACGCATTGCCATCGCTGACATAGATTTTATCGCGTTTTTTGCTGCCCTTGGTCTTCGTATAATCCCAGCGCATCTTGCCTGGTTTCTTAAAATAAACGCGGCCGTAGCTCACTTTCTTGTCACCCGCGGCAACGTCTGTGTAGGTCTGTGTGAACTTCGACTGGAAGTCCGTCGTCGACCGGTAGAATGTCTGGATATTCTCTGCAATCTGCGTGGGCGTAAGAGCGCTTTGAGCCATGGCTGAGCCTGGCAGGAGCATCGAGAACATCATCAAGTAAATAAACGTGTATTTCATTTCCAA
>JBFFMO010001493.1:0-1189 GCA_041554035.1 Allomicrovenator sp.
GCCAGCCCACTTGCGGTCGAACGCGCTATCGAGATTCTCATGGGACCCCGCGGAAACCCTGCATCTTGGTACACAGTCAAAGAGCTCGATGCGGTCCATCTGGACAAGGACGAGGAATCGATACGCCGAGTGACGGTCCACCAAGACGCTGACCTCACTCGGCCAGGGTCGTCATACCGTTTGCAAAGATTGCAGCGCGCACACGATGCGATCGGACTTGCCCAAAGCGAGGTTCCGTGGCCACCGCCGGTGCAGGACTTGGCAAACGGCTTCAAGTTCTCATGGAAACGCAATTCCCCGCACCACAACGTCGAACCGAGTACTGGCGGGCGCGGGCCTGCAGCACTCGTCTACCTTTCGGACCAGGCGAACAATTCAGCAGTCGAAAGTACGCACCAGAAGCTTAGGAAGGCCATCATCACCCATGCGATCAATGAGGCCTGTGAAGCAGGTAAGAGCGGAGAAGAATTGAGCGACGCCATCGTGCGCGCTCAAGACCGGCTTTGCGTCGTGTTCCGACGTGACAACCGCTTTGGCGCACGCGGCCCCGAAGGCACGAATCTAATCGATGTTCCGGCCAGTGCGTCACCGGTGGATTTCTCAGAGGACAGATCATGATCAATGCGCAACGCGTTGAAGCGATGCTCAAGGACCGCTACCCCGATCTTGAAAGTGTTGGGCAGGGTGTATTTCGAGGCGTTGACCGCTTCGGCGCTCGCGACTATGCGATACGCTACTTCGACCTGAACGATCGGCTCGTAACGACTGCTGATTCGTTGAAAAGCTACCAGGAAGAAATTCTCTCGCCAATGTACTTTTCGAGCGACGTCGCGACCGATTTGCGCTGGAACCATTACCTGTACTTCGTCACCAGCGATGAAGAAGCCCAGAGGGGCGGATTCGGTCACCTCAAAGCCAAGGTAGAGGCGGACCGGGAGTACGCCCGCAAGCAGGTTGTACGAGAAGGCGAGATCGCCGGCTTGCTGGCCAACGCACAAGCGCCCGAGCCTCCGAAAGCCCTGCCAGTTGACCTTGCGACAACATGGTCAGACACCCTCGAACAGCAGGGCCTTGCCTTCATTCTGGACAGCGACATCACCGTTCCGGATGCCGTTAGGCGAATCGTTGCGGGAAAGAAGGATGGAGCGTCGCGCCCAATTTCGCCTGTGTTTCTACTCGCTGCCGAACA
>JBFFMO010001494.1:0-1187 GCA_041554035.1 Allomicrovenator sp.
AGAAAATCTCGAAAGCGGACAGGCCAAAATCGGGGACCTTCTGAATCACCACTTCGTAAGGGCCGATTCGGCCGGTGGTCGCATGGTAATCGGCCAGCTCGTCTGGGGAGCCTAGCCATTTTCCGGCTCGGGTAAGGATCGTCGACGCTTCCGGCCCGACGATTGCGGCCCGACCTGTGGTCGGCGTTCGATCTTTGAAACGTGCGTCTTCCATCATCACATGGCGGCGCGCGTGTGAGAGCAAGGCGAGCCCGGGTTCGGCCTCGGCATCGATGACCAGAACATCGGGCAAATGGATCATGCGCAAATCCGCGATCATCCGGCCCTTGATATCCACAGCAGTCGTGACAAATCCGCTGCCTTCAACCTTCAATGTATGGACATCACCCGTCACCAGTCCCTGCAAGAGCGTCACAACGTCGGCACCTTCGGCCGAAAGCGTGACGCGTTCGTTGCGATCTACGATCACGGCATGATTTTGTGCGGCTGCCATTTCCGCCTGAGGATCTCCAAACGAAACCACCTCTTCGCGGCCCTGCCACTCACGAAACGTCGCGCCCTCACTGCTCAACCAATCTTTCATTTCTTGCGTGCGCATTTTACCTCGTGGCCATGGTTTCGATGCTCCGCAACAGCTCGATGGTTTCTCCAAGCCCGACAACATCGGGAACGCCAGCGGCCAGAAGGTGATGAAGACGAGTCATATGGTCTTCAACATCCTCCCAGACATTCGTCGGGATGGGCGTGGTTCTGACATCACCCAATACCTCTAACGCGACGTCCACGGCCAGTGCGACTTGCTGTTGGAGCTCGGTTTGAGGCGGATCCAACCAGGCATTCCGTGCCCCAACAAGGGCCTCCTGCACTCGATTGATATGGTCGCCGGGAATCACGCCGCCATGGACGGCGAAATCCAAGAACTTATCGTCGCCAAGCCGAGACACGAAGGTCGCTTCAAGTGCGGGCTGAAATCCGACAAGCCAGGCATCCTGATCCAAGCGCTTTGTGAGCAATGACCAGACGCCAGCGTGGTCCACAGAAATGGCCCCGACATGGGTTGGGTCGTTGCTCCAAGCATCCGAAGCCTGCAAAAGTCGAAGATCGACAAAGCCTTGTGCCGACTCGTTGAGCCGCACACGAACATCGCCTGGAGCCAAGCCTTCCACGCGGCCCAGAGCGGCCAGTGA
>JBFFMO010001495.1:0-1187 GCA_041554035.1 Allomicrovenator sp.
GATTCCACGGCTTCGCGTGCGCAGAGCTCGATATGATCGAGCTTTCGAGATGAGATATGAGGTTCGTGCGCCACAGCGTTCCTTGGCTTGGGGACGGCATTGAGATGCCCGTGCCGGGTAAAGTTGTGCAACTTTCGTTCGTCAGGGCGCTGGCGTTCGCGGATTGATTGACGCTCTGCGCCCCAGCGGCCTATACTCGCGGCGCATGTTCGCCGTCTATGTCGATTCCTGCAAGACTTGGCACCGCCTTGCGACGAGCTGATGACACCCTATCTTTTTGGCAAATATTGTCTGCTTGAACGCGTAAGCGTCGGTGGAATGGCAGAAGTCTTCAGGGCGAAACCCCTCAACGCTCCGGATTTCAACGGCTATCTGGCTCTTAAGCGGATCCTTCCCCATTTGGCTGAAGACGACGAATTCATCATGATGTTCGTCGATGAGGCCAAACTGACCGTCCAATTGGTTCATCCCAATATCGTAAAGATTTACGAACTGGGGATGTTTCAGGGCTCTTATTATATCCTGATGGAGTACATCGCCGGCAAAGACCTGCTGACGCTTCAAAAACGGGTACGTAAAAGAAAAGACGTGATCGGGATCGCGCGAAGCGTCTATATCGCCCACGAAATGGCGCGGGGCCTGCACCATGCCCATACCGCGGTCGACACCAATGGCGTCCCGCTGAACATCATTCACCGCGACGTCTCGCCGCAAAACGTACTCGTGGATTATCTGGGGCATATCAAGGTCATCGATTTTGGCATCGCCAAGGCAGCCGTTCAGAGCACCCGAACTCAAGTCGGCGTCCTGAAAGGGAAGATGGGCTACATGTCCCCTGAACAAGTCATGGGCTTGCCCCTTGACCGAAGGTCCGACGTCTTTGCGATCGGCACCGTTCTTTGGGAAATGCTCACCAATCGTCGGCTTTTCAACGCCGAAAACGAATTTGAGACGATGCAGCTTGTGCGAACCGCTCAGGTGAGTGCGCCGAGTTCCGAAAATCCAGAGATCCCACCCGATCTGGATGCGCTCGTGCTTCGGGCGCTGGCCGCCAATCGCGACGAGAGATTTCAGTCCGCAGAAGAGCTCGCAAATGCGCTTGGGGCATGGCTCTCGGTGAATCCTTGCGGGGCGGATGATTTATCGACATGGATGCGCGAGGTCTTTGCTGAAGATCTTGATGAAGA
>JBFFMO010001496.1:0-1185 GCA_041554035.1 Allomicrovenator sp.
AGTGTTCGCACCTTACCGCCCTAACTGTTCAGAATTTACAGCCCCGTAAGAACTTTTTGCTGACTCCTCAAATATCCACTCACGCCGCGGTCTCTGACTGGCTCTCGACCGTGATCGTTGGGCTGAGTCTTTGCCCATTCGCACGAGGTCCCTACACCGAAGGTTTGGTGCATATCGAGGTCTCGGTGGCGTGTACCTTCGACTCCGTGCTTGATGATGTCCTCACCCACATTGATGCTTTGATGGAGTTGTCGCCCTCGATCCGCAGTACGACGTTGCTCGTCACGCCTGATTGCTTTCAGGAATTCGAGGATTTCATGGAAGCCGTTGATACAATCAACGCGATCCTTGAGCAGACTGGGGCCGACCAGTTTCTTCAGCTCGCACATTTTCATCCAGCGTACGTCTTCGCAGGGGTGGCCCCAGACGACGCGAGCCATTACACGAACCGCTCTCCTTATCCCATCTTTCACCTACTCCGCACCGAGGAGGTCGCTGATGCGGTCACGAGCATGCCCAATATCGATGAGCTGCCGGCGTGTAATATTGCGTTGATGCGCGAGATGGGAATCCCGGCCTTACTCAAGCTCTGCCGTTAGTTTTCAACGTCAGAAGCCTCAAACTGATTTTTTCAAAGTGCGAGTATCGGCGACAAGCGGTTCTGAGTCGGCCTTAAGCCGGGTGGTGGAAGGACGGGCAAACGTTGGTGCGGGCTGCCTATTGTTCATGCGCTCCGATATCATTTTCGAGACCGACGGGACGCACGCCCCCGCCGTACGAGGTGAAAGGCACGACTCCGGCACTGGTTCCGCCGTCCACTGCGGGACTTGTTGGGTCAACCATCAAGTCGTTATTCACAAAGAGTGGGTCGGTGTTTTCGAGGTCGGCCAGCCCCAATATCCCGGCCGGGCCGCCAGTACTTGGTCGATAGGGCGTGCCGACTTGGTAGAAGAGGTTATTGTCGTAGAACATGCTCAATGTGGAGGTGTAGGCGATGGCATTCGCCGTTCCATTTCCCATCAAAATATTATTGTAGAAGTCGACGATTCCGGTGCCGCCTGTGTTTTTTGTCCCGATATTAAAAATCGAAGCGTTTGCTCCGGTGATGGGTACGCGGACTGAATTATTAAAGAGGCCGAGTGCGGTGTACGTGTCGGTCTGCGATATATGCACTGCGTGCTTTCC
>JBFFMO010001497.1:0-1184 GCA_041554035.1 Allomicrovenator sp.
CCAACATCGCCAGTTGTGGAGTCGCCGACACTTCGTGCGTGCCCGACTGCCGCATCACGATCCGGGAGTGGAGCTTTGATGCTCAGGACTCATTCACCCGCTGTGGTGCCGTGGACCTGACCTGTGCAGAAATCACGATGGTCGAGGCGGTCGCACAAGAGTGTTACACCCGCATCCCGATCGCGCAGGACCGCCAGGAGCGTTGCGCACTGTTCAATAATACCGCGACCCAGTGTGCGGAGGGACAGAACGTGAGCGTGCTGGCCACATCATGCAATGCCTTGGCACGCGTGAGCACCGAAGAAGATTGGGCCGCCACAGACCGCTGCGCAGCCGCCATCACCGCAAATGTGTGCTCGGGAATCGCGACCTGCTTCAACGACGTCTTCCAACTCAGCCCACCTCTGGCATTCGATGATATTTCGCTGCCTTCACCTGTGACGGACAACCAATGAACCGCATAATTTTGCTTGTGATGGGACTTGCGCTCGTAGGCTGTCATGCCGACGACGAGGTCAAACAAGGGGTACAGGGCGAATTCTGCGACGGGGCGGACTCCGATTGTCGTCAGGGATACGTTTGCGACCGTGGTTATTGTCGCCTCCTTTCCATCGATGGCACGGATTGCCGCTCAATGTGCGCACGAATCGCCTCATGTGGAGTTGTCGACGAAGGCTGTATCGATGATTGTCAGGCAACTGTGGCTGGCGATTGCGGAAGCAGCCTGCCATGCCCGTGGAGCGATAACGCCGTTAACCAATTTGGCGACTGCATCGTCAACACGCTGACCTGTGATCAGATTGAAGCCGGAGACGGGCCCCAACTTTGTTACCAAGAACTCGACCTGTCTGCAGAACGAAAGGCCATCTGCGACGGCTTCGTAAGTGTGTTGGATCTCTGCAACGCGAGCAGCACCGAAGCCCTGATCGATCGCTGTTATCAACTTGCACGAACCGCCACAGACGCGAGCTTCACACGCACAAACACTTGCACCGAATTGGCCACCGACGGTTTATGTGTTGAGACGGCCGAGTGCGTGAGTGCGATTTTTGTGATTCAGCCTGCGATCCAAGTCGACCCACTCCTGAATAATTCGAACGGAGAGCCAAGTCCTGACGAAGGGTAATCGGCATCGAGCCCCAAAAGAAAAAGGACACCCATTGGGTGTCCTTTTTTTTGTTCGG
>JBFFMO010001498.1:0-1182 GCA_041554035.1 Allomicrovenator sp.
ACAAGCGCGAACTGAAGTGCGCCTGTGTCGGCGGCGACAGCAACGTTCCTTTGGGCTTCGTTTCCCTGACCGAAAACCTGATGATGGTCGGCATGGCGGTAGTGATGACCATCGTGATTTTCACCTAGTGCCGCTCTTCCGGCCGCGGCGCCGTCATCCAGACGCGAGCAACCGATGATTGTGGCGATTGTGCTGGCGGCGATTCTGATCGCCGTCTGCACTGCAATACATTACGGCGCGCTGCGGTTCGCCTCACAGTTCGTGACGCCATCCCGCCATCCGGGACACTGTCTTGCCGTGGCGGTCGCCGTGATCGTGCTTGCCCACACGTCCGAGGCACTGCTCTATGCGGCCGCCTTCTGGGTTGCCGCGCAGGATCTGCACGTCGGCGACCTCGTGTCGTCTGCATCTAACGACGGCACCCCCCTCACCTTTATGGACTACTTTTACTTCTCGCTGGTCAATTTCACGACGCTCGGGCGGGGCGATCTCACACCGGCTGGACACTTTCGATTCTTAACCGCGATGGAGGCCTTTCACGGCTTTCTGCTGATCACGGCATCCGGGGCCTTCGTTCTGCAGATCATGGGCGGCAAAAAACCGTTCGCAAGCTAGCAAAGTGCTATCTCGATTATACGTCTCCGCGCAGCGCTAAATAGACGGTTTGCAAATTCCGAACCGTAAGGGAAGCAATGGGTCGCTGACTCTGTCTAACCTAGGCCTTAAGGCCATCGATATGAAGCCGCATAAAGGTCTGGTGTGGAAAATCAGATTAATGGCGGCCGCGTTACGTGACCCAAGTCGAGTGTGCCCAGTCATGACACCATGGCTTACTTGACCGTTTGAGGATCGCTGCCATTTGCCAGCAGCAGTCGCTGTATCAGAGATCATCCATCCGACCAACCTGACGCGCCAGGCGCATAGATTCGTTTTTCTCCATCGTCAAGAGTGACTCCAGCAGTTCTTTGGCCTCCGGAATTTCCGCTTTTCCAATCAGTGTTTGGTAGAGGTCAATAATTTGATCGTGGAAGTCGAACACCTCACGACAGATACCGCTGAAATCAAGTTTTGCATAGGGCTCATCACAGGTTCGGTGCGTTTTTATAGGGTGGTGGGACAGGTAGTCATAAACTCGCGTTTCCAGAGCTTTGGTGTCGGCTTGTCGTTCAAATTCATTCACAA
>JBFFMO010001499.1:0-1181 GCA_041554035.1 Allomicrovenator sp.
CATCAAGCGCATGGGCGCGCACCGCGTGTATCTTGCGCGCGGCTCCAACCAGGCCGCCGCCGCCGTCAACCACCGCATCACCAAAACCAAGAAGCCCGTCGTGCGCCTGTTCGAAACCGGCGTCGGCAATGCCAAGCGCAAAATCATGTCGATGCTCGCCGAAGAGGAACCCGGCCCCGGCTACTGCCACTTCCCCGACTGGGCCACCGACGAAATCTTCCGCCAGCTCTGCGCCGAAGAGCTGCGCATCAAGTTTTCCAACGGCTCGCCCGTTGAATACTGGTTTCAGATCCGCCCGCGCAACGAAGTGCTCGACATCTATGTCGGATGCTACGCCGGCCTCTGCCGCCTCAACCAGGGCCTTGTCCGCCGACGCATGGCCGAAATGCGCGCACGCAATGCCGGCCCTGAAGAGGAAAAAACTGAAAAAGCCGGCCGGCGGTCCAGACGGCCGCCCGGCCGCTGGATGAGCAGTTTGTGAACGGGCGCGATTGAGCCTCGCTGAAAAAGGAGAATGACTATGCGCGTACACAGAAACTTTAAATCAACCGGGCGTTTAAAGCGTAGGCTCCAGTGCTTGGTTCTGCTGGTTTTTAGATTTCCTCAAAAGAGTCTGAAAATTGAGTACGACAATAATTACGGAATTAATCGTCGGTCTGGGTGGACTGTGGTTGTTGACGGGATCACATGTGTTCAACTCGAACGCTGGTTGCTTGTTGCGCTCTTTAGGGCGTGGCTTGATCGTTTTGGGTTGGACTGGATTTCGCTAAGAAATGGGGACAAACGATGAATGAAAACCCGTGGTGTGAATGCGGAAAAGGTGAGGTTGCATTTATCTCCTGTATGGGATGTGGGAGGCATGGCTTTTACTGCACGGAATGTGGCCGTAAATACACGGCAGAAGAACGGTTGGCTCTTAAAGAGCAGAACGGGCGCGATTGAGCCGCACCCGAAGGGAAGGAGGTAAGGAATGAAAGAATATTCACCAATGAAATTAGTATTAGAACCATACCCTGAATATCTCTATTGGCTAAAGTTTGTCTGGACGCCTTTCATTCTGTCCTCCGACGTGAAGGGCGAAGCCGTCGAAGACGGGGTCGGCTCCAATGATTGGTTAGGTCGCGTAGCGACCGGTCAATCATTGGATGCTGTGGCTCAATCGCGCCCATTAGGTCGCGAAG
>JBFFMO010001500.1:0-1180 GCA_041554035.1 Allomicrovenator sp.
ATGGCGGCCCAGAAGCTTGGCGACCACCTCTATCTGGTCAAGTCACAGCTCACCAAAGTCGTGGTCGGCATGGTCCTGCTTTTTGTGGGATTACGCGTCGACTACCGATGGTACAAACGCCTGATTTACCCGATTCTCGGCGTGACCTTCGTCATGCTGATCATCGTGCTCATTCCGGGCGTGGGTGTGATTCAGAATAACGCTCGCCGTTGGTTTTCCATCGGGGGCATGAGCTTCCAGCCTGCTGAAGTCGCCAAAATCGCCGTGATTACCTATCTGGCGTACTCGTTGAGCAAGAAGGGCGACAAGATTAAGAAATTCAGCGTTGGTTTTGTGCCGCATCTGGCGGTCGTGGGCCTGACGGTCGCACTCTTGATGAAACAACCTGATTTCGGGTCTTCCATCATGCTCATCACCATGATGGGCATCATGCTTTTTGTCAGCGGTGCTCGACTCGCCTACCTCTCGGGCTTTGCTGTTTTGGGGGTGATTGGCGGCTTTTTCGCCATCACGTCGAGTGAAATGCGCATGAAGCGAATCCTGGCGTTCATGGACCCCTGGAGTCACCGCCAAGATGTTGGTTATCAGATCTCGGAGTCGTTGATCGCCATTGGAACGGGCGGGGTGACCGGCCGCGGCCTTGGCAACGGCGTTGGCAAATTGGGATACGTTCCTGAGCTTTGGAACGACTTCATCGGCACCATCGTGGCCGAAGAGCTCGGTTTGGTCGGAATGATTCTGCTGGTTTCTCTATTCGCTGGAATTCTTTGGCGTGGTGTTCGCATTTCATTCCAATGCGACGACCCGTTTGGTCAGTTGTTGGCATTTGGATTGACGATGCTTCTTGGCCTTCAGGGCGCGGTCAATCTATGTGTCGTCACGGGACTCCTCCCCACAAAAGGCCTTACGCTGCCCTTCGTGAGCTTTGGTGGCTCTTCGATGATCATGGTCCTCTTTGCCATCGGGATTCTTTTGAACATTTCTAAGAATGCTCCCGATAATTGGGAAGAAGAGCGTGCGAATCGAGATCGAAGTCGCCAGGAGTCTCGCTGGGAGAAGAAGCGCCAGAAACTGATTAAGGCCCGCAAATAAGCAGGAAGTTCCCATGTCCCAAAAGCATCTTGTCATCGCCGGTGGTGGCACCGGAGGGCAGCTGTTTCCTGGCGTCGCGGTTGGCGAG
>JBFFMO010001501.1:0-1179 GCA_041554035.1 Allomicrovenator sp.
AGAGGTCTACCGACACCCTGAGGCGAGCGACGTCATCGAAGCGACGTGCCTACGCTGCCACTCGCCAGCGGGCGCCGTCGCTGCTGAACGGATGGGAACCACGATTTCACTGGCCAACTCTACAACCCCTGGCGATATCGGCGACATGGCGTCTGACGGCGTGAATTGCGTGGCGTGTCATGCCATCACCGACGAGGGCCTGGGCACGATGGAAAGTTTCTCGGCAGGCTGGATTCTGGACACTTCCGGTCGCATGTTTGGTCCCCATAAGGATCCGTTCGCAATGCCGATGAAAAACCGATCCGGATTCACCCCGACATCGTCCGACCACATGATGGAGTCCGAGCTCTGCGCCACGTGTCACACTCTTTTCACCGCGACATTCCTTGAGGATGGGACGATCGCCGAAAAGCCATTTCCAGAGCAAACACCCTATTTGGAGTGGAAAAACAGCGACTTCGCGACGGGCGATACCGCGCAAAGCTGTCAAGACTGCCATATGCCCACCGTGGATCAGGATGGAATCGCCATCAACACGCGCATTGCACATCGGCCTGACGGCACAGATTTCGGACAAATTGAGGCACGAAATCCTTATGGCCGTCACTTGCTGGTCGGGGGAAATATCTGGGTGCCGCAAATTTTTCAGAAGTACCGCGACACCCTGGGACCTCAGGCCACCGATGCGGCTTTTGATGCAACGATCGTTGCAACAATCGACCAATTGCAGAACCGAACTGCGGAGTTGACCGTGGCCAACGCGACGATGGCTCCAGGAAGCGCATCGTTTGATGTCACGATTGAAAACCTCACCGGGCATAAATTTCCCAGCGGCTATCCAAGCCGGAGAGCGTGGATTCGAGTTCGGATCTTCGACAGCGCAGATCAGGTCTTGTGGGAATCGGGCGGTTTTGACGAGGCTGGAGATATTCTCGGAGAGATCACCGGCGAGCCTCGCCTGCATCGGACGAGCGTTGAATCTGCTGATGATGTCCAGATCTACGAAGGGGTGTTGGGCGATGAACACAGCGCCAGCACCGTTGCCCTTCTGCATGCAGACCAATATTTCAAAGACAATCGGCTCTTGCCCAAAGGATGGCGCGCCGACCACGAGGACATCGAACACATGCGGCCCAAGGGCACCGAAGGCGATACGGACTTCGTGGGAGGGTCGGACAC
>JBFFMO010001502.1:0-1179 GCA_041554035.1 Allomicrovenator sp.
CGCATCGTCGCTGGCAACGAAGGCAAAATTGGTGGCGCAATCGACGACCTGTCTGAGAGCTCTGGCCGTCTGGTCACCATCACACAGGACGCAGCGGATGTGGTCGGAGGCATCAAGAAGGGCGAGGGCACCGTCGGCGCCCTCATTCACGAACGAGAAATCTACGACGACCTGCGTGAGATGCTTCGCAACATCAAACAACGCCCGTGGAAGATCGTCTGGAAAGAGTGACGTCCCGTCCTAGTGAGCGTGGCCGTCTGATGGCGGAACGTTAGGCTGCAGATTGGAGGGCAATCCATGGTCGTGGCCCTCTTCCTGAGCCGGAAAGAGTTCCTTCGGGATCGGCTTACCTTCTCGGATAAGGCGGTCACGTTCCAACTGTTTATCCAGCTCTTTAGCGTTCACTTCATACTGATGGCGATTGATCGGATCTCGGGTCAGCTTTGCAGCATTCTTATAGGCCTCAGACGCCAACTTCGGCTGACCCAGCGCATCTTCATAATAGCGCGCCATCTCCGCATAGAGCGTGGACTTGAATCGCTCCGGTGGGTTCAGGTCGATCGCGGCTTTCACCGCGCTTGACGCTTCAGTCACCCGTCCTCCCATGTCGTACCCAAGAGCCAGCTGTTTATGTGCGTCAAGATAGTTGGGAAAGAGCGCAATCGCCCTCTTCGCTGACAAAATGACCTCGGAATCCTGTTGGGTATTCGCTGCGAGCAAAGCCATCATCCCTTGAATTCTTGCATCGTTGGGGCGCAGCCGTTCTGCGGCCAAGATGAGCTCCTTGGCATCTCGGATACTGCCTGTGCGACGGAACGTAAGCGCTTGGTCATACACGACGTCGCCTCGGTAGGGGAAAGCCTCGTGGGCTGCCGCGTACTCGACTCCGGCCTCAGCGAATTTGGTCCGAAGCATCAGGTGGTCGGCCAGGCCGCGATGGTAATTGCTCACCGTCACCACACCGGAAAAACCCAGAAGGACCAGCCCAATTGCAATCGGAACAAGGCCCGCAAAGAATTTTCCGCTCAAGCTCTTATTGTCGCCGCCAATCATCGTCGGCGCCGAAAGACCCTTGAAGTTGTTGAGCACCGCACCTTCGCGCACGAGCAACGCCAAAACGGGGAAAAACAAGACCGCCGATCCAGCGAGATCAAGGCCCGGAGACCTGACCGAACAGGC
>JBFFMO010001503.1:0-1176 GCA_041554035.1 Allomicrovenator sp.
CGTGAATATCAGCTGATTCAGCTGAGTATGCGCGGTCTCGACGACGCTCTGGGTGAGATCGAAACAGACGATGCGGTTTCTCCAGAACGATTGGCCTATCTGAAGCCCAGACTTGAGGCTTTGATCGAATTGGCGGAAACCTTCGCCACTTTTTTGAGCATGCTCTTGAATCAAGCCGAAGCGAATATCCAAGATTTGCGTCGCATCATGGGCAATCTGCCGGAGTAATCATGCCGTACCTGACTATCCGCGGGCTCGATCTCTATTACGAAGAACGGGGAACCGCCCGCGAGACGATCGTGTTTTCGCATGGTCTACTGATGAATTTGCGCATGTACGATGAGCAAATGAAGGACCTGGGGCAGAACTACCGTTGCATCGCCTACGACCATCCAGGCCAGGGACTCAGCGACGTGCCTGATGGGCCGATGATCGACATGGAAACCTGTTACGACGTCGCTGCAACTTTGATCGAGACCATCGGCGGCGGGCCCGTTCATTTTGTGGGGCTGTCGATGGGAGGTTTTGTGGGCCTACGGCTCGCGTCACGTCGCCCTGACCTGGTCAAAACGCTGACGTTGATCGACACGAGCGCCGACGCAGAACCCTCGAAAAATATTGCGGGATATCGACGTATGATCACGGTCGCAAGAACGTTTTCTCCGGCAGTGTTGGCCGGCAAAATCATGCCGATTCTTTTTGGCGATGAGTTCTTAAATGATCCGGCTCGTGAATCGCAGCGCGCTTTCTGGGAGCATATGCTTCGGCAAAACCGCCGCTCGATTTACAAGGCAGTTAACGGTGTGATTTATCGACCGAGCGTCGCCGCAGAGACCCGCAGGTTGGAGATTCCGACTTTGGTGATCCATGGTGCGGGCGACCGCGCGATTCCACGCAGACAGGCCGAGAATTTGGCGGAGTTGACCAAGGGCGAGTTTGTGTTGATTCAGGGCTCGGGGCACAGTCCAACCATCGAAGCGCCCGAGGCGGTATCCCAGGCGCTTCGTGCATTTGTCGATGCGCATTCTGAACTTTGAAACGGTATTGAGGCTAATACATGAAGACACCTATCGCCATCAGGAATGAGTCTCTTGCCACAATTCGGAGTAAGCCACGGTCTCTGTTTACGTAGAACATCTTGTTCATTACTGAAGTTGTGGTAGCGATGATTACCGC
>JBFFMO010001504.1:0-1175 GCA_041554035.1 Allomicrovenator sp.
GCTGAGACTCGACCGATTTGCCCTCAAAAGCTTCGTCTGAAAGCGGGGGACAACCGATCGAAGCGCAATTCACGCCGAAGTGAATTCGCGGATCCTTGAAGAGGGGGCGCAGCAAACCGTGTTCGATGTCGTCAAGGCTGAGGGTCACCCCTGCAACCACGTAGCGCGATGTTTTCCAGGGTTTGGAAAGATCTTTGATCGACACCACAGCTGGGTAGTTTTCGGTGATCAGCTCAATCGTGAACGCGTTATAGGCGTTAAGGAGCAGGGCGAATTGTTCGTTTCGTCCGAGCTTCGAGAGGTCGGCCTCGGCCAATGATTTCAGATAGGCGTCGAGCTTGGCTTGATTGGCTTTGACCCAGGCGTAGTCGACCCGGCCACTTTCGGGTTTTGACGCGCCTTTGAGGATCTCTGTCCATGCAGAGTGGTCAAAATGGCCCGTTCCCTGACTCTGCCCTTGGCTCAGTTGCTCGACGATGGGGCTTTCAATGACTTTGGCGTCGGGTGCGCATCCCAGGGCGAATGCAAGAAGCAGAATCCAGAAATTTCTCATGGGTCTTTTGTCTCAATGGTGAACATGTAATCTCTCCAGTGCTCGCGCACATACGAGAAGAAGTGACGTTCAGACTGACGTTTGGAGCCCCACCGAGATTCAAATTCATCCCATTGGGCGCCCAATGCCACGCCCAGTTCATCTTGATGTCGTGACGCAAAATGAGTCAGCGCCTGGCCGACAGGTGCGTAGGACCAATGCCATCGCTCTTCCATGTAGGCGTGTCGTTCTTCGTGGGGTTGGTAGGGCTGGAAAAAACCATGTTGGATCGCGTTGGTTCGCATCCAAGTCCATTCGTCGTTGAAAGCTTGCCCGTCCAGGAAGTTTCGTGGGTTCAACGAAAAGAGGTCGTAGTCCGTGCCCCAGTGATGCCGCGAGATTCCTGGGGCTGCGGATGCCATCAGGATTTCCTTCTGGCGTTCGTCATCGTTCAGGGTGTTTCGCCAGCAGGCGTTATGACCGGCCAAGCCTGGGTTCCACGTTCGCCCGGCTTCGATCGGACAACGCCCGGCGGCATGGTCAGAGACTCGGTTAAACGAATTGCAGTTGAACGTGAATTTCCGATGCCAGATCCAGCTTTGCTCCTGAGACCCTCGCCATGACGAACGGGTCCACCATTGCA
>JBFFMO010001505.1:0-1175 GCA_041554035.1 Allomicrovenator sp.
CCGCCGTGAACTCGGTTGCCGGGCCAAGATTTTTGCTGACGTTCTGGTCAAACATGCCTCGCCCCTGGGCACATCGGACCCACATGAGGCCACCCGTGATTGTGTTCACCGCGGACTCGCCGATGGGGTCATCGTCTCCGGAAGTGGAACCGGCGAGCCTGTGAACATCGAAACACTCCAGACTGTGCGCCTGGCCGCTGCGTCTGTTCCGGTCTACGTCGGTTCTGGCCTGGTGCCGGAGCTTCTGGACGAAGTCTTGCCCCATGTTTCAGGCGGCATTGTGGGCACGTGGTTCAAGCGTGCCGGGATCACCCGAAACCCGGTGGATATCGCGCGGGTCAAAGAGTTCATGGAAGAAATCGCAAACTGGAAATCGCCATGAAAGTTGTTCTTTTTGACATCGACGGGACCCTTATCACTTCAGGCGGCGCGGGCCGCATCGCCATGCGAGACGGGTTCAAAGCGGTCGTGGGCCGTGACGACGTTTTTGATTTTCCTTTGGGTGGCATGACCGATCGCGGGATCTTGCGCAGGGCCCTCAATAATGCCGAATTGGAACCCGACCCGTCGCTGATGGACGCCATCCTCGACGCTTATTTGGAGCGCCTCGAAAACGAAGTTCTGAAGGCCGCCAACTACCGCGTTTTTGAGTCCGCCAGAACGCTCGCGCAATCGCTAAAAATGGTGAAATTCGCGGTCGGATTAGGGACCGGCAACGTCGAACGGGGTGCGAGAATCAAGCTGCAGCGAGCCGACCTTGCCAAGGAATTTGAATTCGGCGGCTTTGGCTCCGACGACGAGAATCGCGCCAAGCTTATCGCAGCGGGGCTGAACCGAGGACGCGACCTGCTGCATGACCCGTACGCACAAGGCGTGATCATTGGCGACACTCCGCTTGATATCGACGCCGCGCATGCCGTCGGGGCTCAGTGTATCGCCGTCGCAACGGGCTCGTTTTCGCTGGACGAATTGTTGGAGCATCGGCCCGCTTTGGCGGTCTCAGACCTTTCAGACACGCGGGTGCATGAGTATTTCGGACTGATTTAGGGCGTTCTGGCCAAAGCCACCCCAAAGACCCGGTCCGCACCGGCAAGTTTGAGCGCCCGGGCCGCAGCGCTGAGGGTGGCGCCCGTCGTCACGACATCGTCGAGCACGATCCAATCCCCTGTCACTGA
>JBFFMO010001506.1:0-1172 GCA_041554035.1 Allomicrovenator sp.
CACTCGCGGGGCAGATGGCCGCTCGTCACACGATTCACTCGCGGTGAAACCCTGGATTCGTAGGTCCAAATTCTCGAGCGAACGTATCTACTTGCCAACGCTCAGGCAAAACAGACTTCGCGCGAATGGTGAAATGTGGTTTGCTTCGAGAGAAATCGAACAACCGAAGGTATTTAGTGAAAAAGCTACTCTTGATGGTGATCGCGTTGGCGGTCATTGCGCCGTCGTCGGCATCTGCGTTTTGTGGTTTTTATGTCGCTCCTGGCGATGCAAAACTTGTGAACAAAGCCACACGGGTCGCCTTGATGCGTCACGGTACAACGACGGTGATGTCGCTGCAGCCCGACTATGAGGGGCCGGCCGAAGGTTTTGCGATGGTGATTCCGGTGCCGCAGGTCTTGCAGAAAGAAGACGTCAAGACGTTGGACCGCTCCCTTTTTGACACCTTGGACGAGTACACCAGTCCACGGATGTCAGAGTATTGGGAGCAGGACCCCTGCCCTCGGCCCGTAAAACGCTCGATGCGGTTGGAGAATCGGAACTACCCGAGCTCCATGGCGCAGGATATGGCCGTGGAATCCAGTGCGCCTGAGAAGCCCTTCGTCAAAATCGAAGCGAAATTTGCTGTCGCTGAATACGACATTTTGGTCTTGAGTTCGAATGACGGAACCGCGCTTGAAAGCTGGCTCACCGACCGTAAATACAAGATCCCGAAAGGTGCGGCGCCTTATCTGGCCCCGTACATCAATTCTGGGATGTATTTTTTTGTGGCCAAGGTCGATCCCAAACGCGCGAAGTTCAAAGGCAATCAGGCGATTTTGTCGCCACTTCGTTTCCATTACACCAGCGAGGATTTCACGCTTCCGATTCGTCTGGGCATGATCAACGCCGACGGCGAACAGGATATTGTGGTCTTTGTTTTAGGCGAGGAACGTTTTGTTCCAGCCAATTATCCGCATGCGCCGATTCCCACCAATATTGTCGTCAAAAGCAAAGTCCGCGAAAATTTTGCTCAGTTCTACGAAGGCCTTTTTGCCAAGACTCGCAAAGAGAACGAGGACGCGATCATCACTGAATATGTGTGGGAATTGGCCACGATTCAGTCCAAAACCTCGATCGGGCAGGGCTACCACTGCGACCCTTGCACCTCGACCGTGACCTATTTCACCCCG
>JBFFMO010001507.1:0-1170 GCA_041554035.1 Allomicrovenator sp.
GACTCGGTTTTTGTGGGCAAAAAGCTGCTCGAAGTTCTGCAAGAGGCGAGCGCCGAAGCCGGTCGTTCTGGGGACCACTACGCAAATTCGGATCACGTGTTGATTGCGGCGGTCCTGATCGGCGGCTCCTTTTTTGCGACCCAGCTCAAGAAGGGCGGCGCGACGGCGGACAAGCTTCGAGAAAGCCTGACGCAGAGCCGCGGAGGCAAGCCCATCACGAACGTGGAAGGTCCGACGTCCGAGATCTTGAGCAAATACGCCACAGACTTGACCAAGTTGGCCGCCGAAGGTCGACTTGAGCCCGTGATCGGCCGCGACGCTGAACTTCGTCGAATCATGCAGGTCTTGAGTCGAAAATCTAAAAATAACCCCGTCCTGATTGGCGAACCCGGCGTGGGCAAGACAGCGATCGTTGAAGCGCTCGCTCAGCGTATGCACGCCGACGATGTGCCGCTTGGCCTCAAGGGCAAGGTCATCATGTCGCTCGATCTTGGATCGTTGGTGGCGGGCACCAGCCTTCGTGGTCAATTCGAAGAACGCATCAAGGCCATCGTCAACGAAATCGTGGCTTCGACTGGCAAGATGATCCTGTTTATCGACGAGTTGCATCAAATCATGGGGGCAGGCGGCGGGGACGGCCCGATGAACGCCAGTAATTTGCTCAAGCCCGCATTGGCGCGCGGTGAGCTTAGCCTGATCGGCACGACGACCGTGGATGAGTACCGCCAGTACATCGAGCCCGACGCGGCCTTTGAGCGGCGTTTTCAGACGATCACCGTCGATGAACTCTCGGTCGAACAATGTGTGTCGGTGCTTCGCGGCATCAAGCAGCGCTATGAGATCCATCATAATGTCCAGATCTTGGACTCTGCGTTGGTGGCTGCTGCGCAGATGACCGACCGCTACATCACTGACCGTGCATTGCCTGATAAGGCGATCGACGCCATCGACGAGGCTGCTTCGCGCCTTCGTCTGGAGATCGATTCGAAACCCACAGAATTGGATGAGATGGAGCGACGAATCCATAATATGGGCGTCGAGTTGGGGGCATTGGTTGACCAGACCGACGCGGATTCCGTGGCCTCGCGTAAGAAGTTTGAAAACGATATCGAGAGCCTGCAAGAGGAGGCCGCTGGCCTTCGCGCTCGCTGGGAACTCGAGAAAAAAGAC
>JBFFMO010001508.1:0-1170 GCA_041554035.1 Allomicrovenator sp.
GGCTTCTTTTGGAAGCAGACGACCTCGCACAGAACCGAAACGGCTTGATCCAACAGTCAGACTTTTCGCGAGTACTGATGTGGCGCGCCGAGGCAACGGAATCGGCCAGCATCCGATGGGCCATGCGCCGCCTGAGCGAGGGCGGGGGAGACACACTTTTCGACACACGTGGAATGCTGCGTGAGGACGTGTTTTCTCAGTCGATATGGAGCATTTTGCGCGGCTCGATGAAATTGGCCACGAATCACGGGACTCCGTTCCTGGGGACGCCTCATTTTGTGGCGATGATTTGCTCGATCAAGAACTCGACGATTTGGCGAAGCGCCACATCTCGAGGCCTCGAGCCAAGCCGCCTACGTGAAGAACTCCTTCGTTTGATTGGTTCAAAACCCAATCAAATCCCAGAATTTCATATCGGTAGAAAAACCCTAACACCTCGCATGGTTCGGATGCTTCATGCAGCCGTTCGGCACGCCGAAGACGGATTGGTGGGCGAACGCGAGATGATTGAGGCGTTTCTCGAAGACGGTGGCTCCAGTCTCGAACTTGTTCAGGCGCTGGGCCTTGAATCCGAAATTCGCCGAGCCTTGGGCGAGCCCAAAGTCTTGGAAGAAGCCTTGCCGGTGGAGGCAGCGATTCAATTGGGCGCGCGTCGCCAGTCGACGCCGACGCTCGATATGCTGGGTCGTGATCTGACGGCCGAGGCGATGGAGGGCAAGCTCCCCGAGATCGTGGGCCGTGAAAACGAACTGCAGCGTGTGATCAACGTTTTGCTGCGCCGTGAACAACGAAATCCACTTCTGACCGGCGAGGCGGGCGTAGGCAAGACCGCGCTGGCAGTCGCGCTGGCTCAGAAGATCGTGTCCGGAAAAGTGCCCAAAAAGCTTCAGGGCCATCGGCTGGTCGAAATCAACGGCGCGTCGCTGATGAGTGGTACGTCTTATCGCGGGGACCTTGAATCACGGATCAAAGGTTTGCTCGATGAGGCCGGAACCAACGTGATTCTCTTCATCGACGAGGCTCATGCCGTGTTTGCTCCTCGCGGAGGATCTCACGCGCCAGCGGAAGTCCCCAACCACTTCAAGAGCGCGTTGGCCAGTGGCCAGATCGCCGTGGTGGCCGCCACTACCGAGGCCGAGTATCGGCGATGGTTTGAGCAAGACCCCGCAC
>JBFFMO010001509.1:0-1168 GCA_041554035.1 Allomicrovenator sp.
AATACAAATCCAACCCGGCCAACATCAACGCCGCCGACGTCCCTCGACCATTCAAGATTTGTCCAAAGCTGGCAAATAGTTTTTCGGCACGCACTCGATACGCGTCGTTCAGAGTCAGCTCCGCAAGTCGCAGCAGATTCAGCGACGCTACGCTATTTCCCGAAGGTTCAGCGCCATCGTACTCCGGCTTGGGGCGCATCAAGAGGCCCGACGTGGACGTGGGAGTCAGGTAATACCCGCCCGACGTTTCGTCCCAATAATCGCGATCCAGAATCTCCTGGAGCGCCATCGCTTCTTTGAGCCAACGTGTGTTTCCATCTGCCTGAAATACATCGATTAATGCTGAAATAAAAAACGTGTAGTCGTCCAGGACGGCATCGTGCCTGGCCTTGCCGTCCCGCCACGAACGCAATAAGCGACCGTCTGGCGACCGAAGATTTTGCAGAATAAAATCAGCTGCCTTTTGGGCCTGGGCCACGTATATCGGCTCATTCAGTGCAAAGCCGGCCCGCGCAAAAGCCGAAATCATCAGCCCGTTCCAGGAGGTCAAAACCTTATCATCCAGATGCGGCGCCGGCCGCTTGAGGCGTTCTGCGTAGAGCTTCTGCACGATTCGAAGACGAGCTCCTTCTGATGCTTCGTCAGTCGACCCGTCGCTGGCGGAAATTGGGATATTTAAAATATTTCGATGTTCAAAATTACCAAGGGGCGTTGTCGCCCACATTGATTTAGCGATGAGGCCATCGTCGGGCCCCAGCGTTTTCATCAACTCGTCTTCGGTCCATGTGAAGAAGTAGCCTTCCTCCTGTTCCCCCGATGGCGTCAGGCTGTCCGCGTCGGTGGCCGAATAAAATCCATGCTGTGAATGGGTCATCTCGCGAGCGACATAATCCAAGGTCTCCCGGACAATTCTCCGAAAGTCGTCGCGTTTTGTGATCTGCCACGCTTCCAAATAGACCGACACCAATTGGGCGTTGTCGTAGAGCATTTTTTCGAAGTGCGGAACGAGCCAGCGCGCATCGGTGCTGTAGCGATGAAAGCCGCCACCAACCTGGTCGTAGATGCCGCCCTTGGCCATGCGTTCAAGGGTCAAAGTCGCCATATTTAGCGCCATCGGGTCACCCGTTCGCCGATGATAACGAAGCAACAGCTCAAGGTTCACCGGGGT
>JBFFMO010001510.1:0-1168 GCA_041554035.1 Allomicrovenator sp.
CAGGATTTGCTGCTCCGGCTGCTGCGCAGGATGAACAGGCGCAAGCAGACGAAGCAGCGGCGCAAGAACGTGTCGAAGATGATTTGCATGACCGGCGCGTTCGCGGTTGCGGGAATCACTCAGGTCTATCTTGAGCGCAAAGTCGGCATGGATTTCCTCTTGGTCCAAGAGGCCGTTCAGGTTCATTTCTTCGGATTGATCCTGGCGGCCACCCTCTTCACCATCGGTGTTGTCCTCTTCATCTGGAATTTCGCACGTCACGGCAATGCCCTGAAACTCAGCGTGCAAAGCCCGACCGAAAACCACGACGAAGAAGTCGCCCTCGCGGAGTAAGTCATGAGCACGCCCTTCTACATTCCACAGCACGACGAGTGCGCCATCTTTGAGATGGCCTATCGCGAAAAACTGCCGGTCTTGCTTAAGGGCCCGACCGGGTGCGGGAAATCGCGCCTCGTCGAATACATGGCCCATAAGTTGGACCGGCCGTTGATCAGTGTGGCAGCCAACGAGGACACCTCAGCTGTGGATTTAGTTGGAAGGTACCTGATCGAAGGCGGACAAACCGTCTGGCAAGACGGCCCGGTGACGCGAGCAATGCGGCTCGGTGGCATGCTCTACGTCGATGAATTTGCCGAAGCTCGCGCCGACGTGGTGGTCGTATTGCATCCGCTTTCCGACCACCGTCGCACGCTCTATGTCGATCGGCATGACGAAGAAATCACAGCGCCCGACACCTTCATGTTGGTCGCCTCGTACAACCCCGGTTACCAACACAGCCTCAAAGAGGTTAAGCCAAGTACCCGGCAACGTTTTGTGACCATTCGCCTCGATTATCCTGAAGAAGCCGTCGAGATTAAAATCGTGTGCGGCGAAACACAGATCGACGAATCGGCCTCGAAACGCCTGGTGAAGCTCGCCAGAAAAATCCGAGAAGCAGACAGCCTGGGTTTGGCGGAAGCTCCTTCAACGCGGCTACTTGTGCACGCTGCTCGGCTCATGAATGCGGGGCTCGACCCTCGCACCGCCTGCAAAGTCGCGGTGGTGGAGCCTCTGACCGACGATCCCGTTTTAGCAAAGGGGCTGCAAGATGTCGTCGCGCTCGTCTTCTGAACCCGAGGCCCCCTCGCTCGATTTCGGCTGGGAGGAAGACCTCTTTTCGGCCCTGCTC
>JBFFMO010001511.1:0-1166 GCA_041554035.1 Allomicrovenator sp.
CGACAACCGCAATGCTGGCGCAGACCGCAAATAGCGCGAAATAATATTTGGCTGAATAGACGGCTGGGATGGTCTTTGGGGCTTCCGCAAATAACGTGTGTTCGCTGCCGGCAACATGGGTCAGGAAAAATGCGATCAAGGAGGACAAGAGGGCGTAGATCAACCGATTGATGATGGGTTGGCGCCGGTACATGACTTCGATGGCAAAAAATGCCGCGCCAAACGGCGTACCCATCAGCGTCGAAACCGCCGCAGCGATGCCACAAAGCTGGGCGGTTTGGAGGTCTTCGTGTTCGGTGGCTTGCCACCAATTATTGAGGCGATCGACGATGCCAATCCGATACCCATGGGGGCGTCTTCGCGGCTTGAATATGCCCGCCGCGACGCTTTCACCGATCAGGGTGACACTGGCCTCGAGCCCGCCGCTGCCGCCTGAACACAGGGTCGCAAGTGTCGCCCCCATTTTCCGGAAAGCCAGTGAGAATGTCGGCAATTTCCATCGCGCCGCCACACCTTCGTACATTTCTTCGAGTCGAGGCTCCGAAGAGAAATAGAGCGTGATCGCTCGCTCAAGGCCGTCGCCCTCCACAGCATTCAGCTTGTGGACGCCGTCATGGTCTTCGTACGCCACAAAGGTGGGCTGATAATTCGAGATCACATAGACCATCACTGCGCCGAGCGTCAGCGGCAGCAAAATCAACACGATCGAGGGCATCGTCTCAAACGTGGTGACGAGACCAGAAAACCCGCCATGGACGGCGACTTTGAGGGGATAAACGAGAGCCCAGACGACCACACCTACGACCACCGCCTGAAAAACAAGTCGTCTTTCATGAGGGTCAAAATGGCTTAGCCCGGCGAGGCTCCGCTCGAAGGCTTGGCCGAGCAGTTTTCGCAGGGTTTGCACGAGTGCAATCAGGGGTTTCATCTCAGATATGCTTTGCTTCCTTGAGCCATGTCAGCACGGACTCAAGGGTTTCGCGGGCCGGGCGAAAGGTCACCCCAAGTTCGTTTCGAGCCTTGGAGTTATCGAATAGCCAGTAGAGCGTCGCGTAAGGAACCACCAACGGGTTGTAAGGCAACGGGAGATGAAGTGTCACAGCAGTTGCGGTCAGCGCCCGAAGTATTCCGTTTGGAACGGTCACAATGGGTGACTTCCTCCCAAC
>JBFFMO010001512.1:0-1165 GCA_041554035.1 Allomicrovenator sp.
GCGCTCGCCGCTCTGCGCCCCACGCCCACGGTGTTCCACCTCTCGGAACGCCTCTATGCCCGGCCCCACCAGCCGCTGTTGAACGCGCTGAGCAAGGCCGGATGCACCATTCAAGACGATGACAAGGCCTACACCATCAAGGTGCGTGGCTGGGCTATCGCTCCGAAGGAAATCGAAGTCGACGCGTCTGCCTCGTCACAATTTGCCTCGGCTCTTGCGCTACTTGCCGCCGGTGGATTGAATTTCACGCTGAAGATCACGGACGCCATCGCGAGTGAAAGGTATTTTGAGATGACCTGTTCATTGCTGGCCAACGCTGGCGTGACGATCACCAGAACGACAGACTCGTGTCATTTCGCGCCCGATGCGATCGACGCCCCCATATATATGCAGGCCGCTCCTGATGAGAGCAGCAACGCGGTCTGGCGAGTTCTGCGATGGCTCGGCTGTCCTATTGATATTCCCGAGGGGGCGAGCCATCAGCCCGATGCGGACCTGCCCCAGCGTCTGGAACTCCGAGGCGAACGCCTGGATGTCACAGACATGCCCGACGTCGTCCCGGTTCTGTGTGCAGGTCTTGCTCTTCGAGGCGACCACGTCCAGGTGATCGGTGGAGTCCATCTGCGTGGAAAGGAATCCAACCGGATCGATGATTTGGTCGAAGAACTGCAAAAGAACGGCTTCGCCGCGTTTTCCGAACCCGATGGAATCCGCCTCGCCGGGGGTCAGCCCGCGCTGAAAAACCTCAACCCTGGGCATGACCATCGCCTTGCGTTTGCGGCGCTGATTCTATCCACGGCGGGGCCGCTGGTCTTGAAAAACCCATGGGTCGTCGAGAAGTCCTACCCCGAGTTCTACGACGATGCCCGGCTTGCAGGTTGGTCGATCCTGCCGACTTCTTATGAAGGCGCTTGATGGACCGCGCTTGGGGCCGTACAAGAGGGTATGCGTGATGCCGTTTCTATCCTACTCGTTGTTTCGCTCGTGTTGGCGTCCCCGGGGCTCATAGCTCAGGAGGATCCTCATGGGAGTCGAACTGAAGCCGAACAACACTACCAAACGGCCGTGTTGCTGCTGAGCGAAGGTCGGTACCTCGACGCGCTCAATGAATTCGACGCCGCGATCGAGCTCTCCCCTCAGGCCATCTTCTACTGCAACCGTGCAC
>JBFFMO010001513.1:0-1165 GCA_041554035.1 Allomicrovenator sp.
AGATTTTGTCTGTGAGCGCGCAGTCGGTGGTGGTCGGCTCGTAGGCGCACGTTCCATCGACGGGATTACAGGTGCCTGGATTTGAGTAGGAGGTCGCCATCAAGCCGGCGCAGGTGCCCGCAGGGGGGGCATCACAGGTGATTCCAACACACGCACCGACACAGGTTCCGGTGATGCACTCTGCACCCTGTACCGCGCAATCCACGCGGGCCTCGCTATTTATGCATTGGCCACTGACCACATCACACGAACTTGCTCGGCTGTAAAAAACAGCCGTCGTGCCCTCACATCGATCCGTGGGGGTGTCGCAAACCTTCGTTGTACAAACGTTATCGACACATTCGCCAGCTTCGCAGCTCTGAACAGTGGTGGTGCAATCGACGCGTTGGGTCACAAAAAAGAAGTTACACACCCCAGTTTCGCTTCCACAAATACCGTCGCCCGTGAACTGAACCGCAACGTCGCCCTGGCACGAATTCGCTGGCGCTGTGCACTCTTCGTTGGTTTCACAAGCGACCCCAACAATATTATTGTTGCTGTTCGTCGTGTTATTGGTGGCGTTATTCGTCGTGGTGTTGTTCGAATCGTTATTGCCGGTAATGATGTTGTCGTCACCGCACGCTCCGCCCAAAATCACGAGTCCAATCAGGGTCCACTGACGCATATTCCACTCCAAAGAGTCGTTGATGCGATAGAGTATGGCCGGCGCGCCACGGAACGCAAGCGGTCAGAAGATGCCGTTTAACCACCAGCACCGAGGGTAGTATGAGTCAGGAAGAGTTTGAGTCATTCGAAGATTTCTGGCCGCATTACCTTCATGAACACGGCGATCCTACGAACCGCGCGCTTCATGTCGGCGGAACGATTGCGGCCGTGGCCAGCATTGGCGTGGCCGTTGCGGCCCGAAAACCCGCCTTGTTGGTTCTCGCGCCGCTTCTTGGTTATGGCGCGGCCTGGGTTGGTCATTTTTTGATCGAAAAAAACCGGCCCGCGTCCTTTAAACACCCGCTTTGGTCCCTTCGCGGCGACTTCAAAATGGCGGGCCTCGCCGTGACTGGGCAACTTGATGATGAGCTTGTAAATATTGGTGTTTCAAATACACGGAGAATTCAGTGACTCGAATCTTGGGCATCCTTCTTTTTCTAGTCCCAACATTAGCCTCGGC
>JBFFMO010001514.1:0-1163 GCA_041554035.1 Allomicrovenator sp.
AACCAAGAGGTCCGCATAACGAATGAAATTCGCCCAGTCTTTGCGCCGATCAAAGGCTTCCACCAGAGCCCGCAGCGACTCTCGATGGCGAGGGTTTAACTCGGCAACACGCTGATGGGCCGCAATCGCGCGTCCCTCGTCACCAATGCCCTCAAACGCACGAGCCGCCATGAAGTGCGTGCCCGTCACCTCGGCCGGCTGCATCCGCTCGGAGTGTTCCTTTAAAAGCACCCCAAAAATCCGAATCGCGTGTTCCCACTCCTTCGATTCAAATAGCAGCTTTCCAAAACCCATCACGGTCGCGGTGTCTCGAGGATTTAGCTCGTACGCATCGCGAAAGGCCTGCAGGGCAGGCGCTGGCTTTCCAAGCCGATCACAGCACTGACCAAGTTGCACAAATCGACGATGCAGCCACGCCGGGTCTCGTGTCAGCCTCCCCTGCCGGATCAGGTTCTCGAGCAGTGGCACCGCCTTATCCCAAGACTTTTCGGCCAAAAATATGTCCGCCATGGGTTCGGCGGCGTCCACCAGCTGCGAGTCCAACGAAAGCGCTTCAGAATAATAATGATTCGATGCCAGCGAATCGCTCAATTCAGTCGCGTACATGCGGGCAACTTCCGCGAGCAATCGAGCCCGCACCGGCCCTTGAGCGCGCTCCGCCTCGCGTTTGAGCGTCGCTACAAATTCTTTTGCGCCGGCCGACGAGGCTCTGAACTCTTGGATCGCATCGTCCACATTTCCCAGACGCGCCAGAACCTCAGCCAAGCGTTGATTTAGTTTTTGTCGGTCCTGTCCCTGGGGCGCTCGGGCGAGTTCCGCCCTCAACAAAGCGGCAACCTCCGGCCACCGCTGAGCATCGCGATAGGCGCCTTCGAGCCGCGAAAAACCCGCCGGGTCAGGAGCCAGTTCGAACGCGTTTTCAAGCGCCTCTATCGCCAATGCCGAATCATCCAGCGGTCCTTCGGCAAGCGCGGCGATATCCAACCAGGCCGCCGCGCGGTCAGCCGGAGCCCCACCTGCATCGGCCCGAAACCTAAGAATCTCGGCCAGCGCCCCAAAATCTGAACGCTTCCTGCAGTGTTCCTCCAGCAGGGCAATCGCGGCCAGATCGTTGGGCTGCCTCTCAAGCGCGCGTTCCAGAAGCTTCACGCCTTGGTCTTCAT
>JBFFMO010001515.1:0-1162 GCA_041554035.1 Allomicrovenator sp.
CAGGTTTCAGGTTTCAGGTTTCAGGTTTCAGGTTTCAGGTTTCAGGTTTCAGGTTTCAGGTTTCAGGTTTCAGGTTTCAGGTTTCAGGTTTCAGGTTTCAGGTTTTTGCCACCAACGATGTGCGACCGCGCTCACTGCCAGCCGTTCACTGCCAGCCGTTCACTGCCAGCCGCTCACCGCCAACGGCTCACCGCCCACGCATATGCGATCTATTTTCTAAAGCTTTGCCAGATGGATCCGATGACTTCTGTGTTCCCAGAGAATAAACGGATTTTAAGTCCCAGGAGTCCCCCATGATCGGCGTAAACACAAACACCACAAGCCTGATGGCTCAACGTCATCTCAACAGCACCAACAAGTCGTTGCAGGGAAATATCGAAAAGCTCTCGAGTGGTTTTAGAATCAACAGCGCAGCGGACGACGCGGCAGGTTTGGCGGTCTCGGAAGAAATGAAGTCAGATATTCGAAGCCTCGGACAGGCTTCACGCAACGCCAACGACGCGATCTCGATGGTGCAGACCGCCGAAGGCTCGCTTGGTCAGGTTCACGACATCCTGGGCCGTATGCGTGAGCTCTCGGTGCAGGCGAACAGCGATGGTATCAACGACGAACAACGTGCCCATGTCGACACGGAATTCCAGGCCCTTGTTGCCGAAATCGGGGACATTTCCTCGCAATCCAAATTCAACGGTACGTCGCTGCTTGACGGTACGTTGAGCGCCGACTTTCAGGTCGGAATCGAATCCACAGACACCTTGAATGTTGCGGTCGGTCAATCGTTTGCCGCTGCGGATTTGAACGACGGCGGACTGAATAACCTTGCCAACGTCAGCCTCACCAACACCGCCAACGCGGCCACAGCCATGGGTGTTCTGGACAACGCCATCAGCGTAGTTTCGGAAACCCGCGCAGGACTTGGCGCTTCACAGAATCGCCTGGAGTCGAAAATCGAAAATCTGTCGGTGTCCAAAGAAAACCTGGAAGGCGCGAACAGCCGAATTCGCGACGTCGATGTCGCCAGCGAAATGGCATCGATGACCAAGAACCAGATCCTGATGCAGGCCGGTTCTTCGATGCTGGCTCAGGCCAATTCGTTGCCACAGACCGCGTTGTCTTTGCTCGGCTAAGTCGGTTTTCGAACACCTGTAAAAGGCGCCTAATG
>JBFFMO010001516.1:0-1161 GCA_041554035.1 Allomicrovenator sp.
AGTTTACTGCGTGAGCCACGATAGCCCTTTGCAGCTTTGAGAAACTTGTTGCGGCGACGGCGCGCTTTGAAGCCTCGTTTTACACGTGGCATGGCTAAACCTCGACTTCACTGCCGCACATTAATGCGGCATCAATTCTAATTTACATGTAGGGAAGAAGCATGATTATCTTCTTTCCATCCATCGGTTTCATATACCCAGCCTTACGAAGGTGACGCATTCTTTTTGCGCTCTTCTTCGTAAGAATGTGGTTTCGATACGAGCGGCGGAACTTAATTCGTCCCGACTTCGTAATCTTGAAGCGCTTCGCAGCGCCTCGGTGTGATTTCATCTTCGGCATCACGGCCTCCGAAGGGGTTGTTGCATTGAGCCGGGCATCCGACATCAACAGGTATTTCAAATCTCACTCAAATGAGCGAGGGCGCGCACTATATGCGGGGCAGAAGAGCGACGTCAAGCGTCAAATACTCATTCTGTCTTAGCGACTCGAGGCGACAACATCATGGTCATATTACGACCTTCAAGACGACCGTCCTGCTCAACGTCTGCTGCGTCAGTGAGTAACTCAGCTGCGCGAACAAGCATTCTGGAAGCGATCTCAGGGTGAGTGATCTCGCGTCCCCGGAACATGATCGTAAATTTGACCTTGTTACCCTCTTCCAAAAAGCTTCTGGCGTGACGAACCTTGGTCAAGAAGTCATGGTCGTCCGTTTTAGGACGAAGTTTGACTTCTTTGAGTTCGACTCGTGCAGACTTCTTCTTGGCTTCGGCGGAGCGTTTCTTCTGCTGATACTTGTACTTCCCGTAGTCCATAATGCGACAAACGGGAGGTTTCGCCATTGGCGCTACTTCCACCAGGTCGAGCCCGGCTTCTTCAGCACGATCAAGCGCATCCTCGATATCCATAATTCCGAGCTGTTCGCCGTCGGGATCAATGACGCGTAGTTCGGGACCCCGAATACGGCGATTAACACGTGGTTCTTTTTCGGCCATAGACCTGAATATCTCCTCAATTACTGACACAAAAAAAGCAGGACCAGAAATCCTGCTCTTCACCGAGGCTTTACCCCTCGGCTTTTTCTGATGGACGCCCGAAGGCGATTCCATCAATTCAACCACATTTGTGATTGTTATAGGCACACGCGGGATTGAACCGCGGAC
>JBFFMO010001517.1:0-1161 GCA_041554035.1 Allomicrovenator sp.
AGCCATTTTTGGCCGGCGCGACGGTGGAAGGCAAAGTTGTTACCAACGGCCGCACCCGCAAGATCGTGATTTTCAAGAAAAAGCGACGCAAAAATTATCAAGTGAAGCGCGGACATCGTCAGCATTTCACACGCGTCCTTATCACCGAAATTAAGGCTTAATCGCCCCAAGGAGTTGAATCATGGCACATAAAAAAGGCCAAGGTAGTTCAAGGAACGGTCGTGACTCACAGAGCAAACGGCTCGGTGTGAAACGTTTCGGTGGTCAGGCGGTTACCGCTGGAAGCATCATCGTTCGTCAACGCGGCACCAAAGTCAGGCCTGGCCTGAATATTGGTGTGGGTCGTGACCATACCCTCTTCGCCCTCATCGATGGAGTCGTGGCATTTCGCGATTCCAAGGGCCGTAAACAAGTCGCCATCGTGCCTTTCGAAAGCGCAGCAGAATAACACGGCGACTTACCCCACTATTTAACGCCCCTTTTGGGGCGTTTTTCGTTTGAAAATATGTTTGTTGATGAAGCCGAAATTGAAATAACCGCCGGGGATGGCGGACACGGAGCTGTCGCGTTTCGACGCGAGAAATTCGTTCCGCGTGGCGGGCCAGCTGGTGGGGATGGCGGAAAAGGCGGAGACATCATTTTTGTCGCCACCAACAACTGCAATACGCTCAGTGATTTCCGTCACATGCGACACCTGCGCGCTGAACATGGCAAGAACGGCGGAACCAATAATATGTCGGGACGTGGTGGCCCCGACGTCGTGGTCAACGTTCCTGTCGGAACGATCATCACCGATGTCGAGACCGGCGAAGTCCTCATCGACTTCGACCACCCGGACCAACAATTTTTAGCCGCTCGTGGCGGTGACGGTGGACAAGGCAATTCGAATTTTGCCACGGCCACAAACCGTACACCCAAGCGTGCAACGGCTGGCTGGCCAGGCGTTCATCGACGACTTCATCTCGAATTGAAGTTGATCGCCGATGTCGGGTTGGTGGGAGAGCCGAACGCAGGGAAGAGTACCCTCTTGTCCGTCATCTCCGCTGCGCGTCCGAAGATCGCCGACTATCCCTTTACCACGCTCTCTCCCAACCTGGGCGTTGTCTCGCTGGAGGATCACTCCACCATGGTCTTTGCCGACATCCCGGGTCTGATCGAGGG
>JBFFMO010001518.1:0-1160 GCA_041554035.1 Allomicrovenator sp.
GATGGGCGTATTGGCTGTCTATTCCCTTGTGGTTGCGCGACGAAACAAAGTGAAGCGCGTGCCATTTGTGGCCATGGAGGCCGTCAGTGCTGTCAAAGCAGCTTTCTGGGAATTGATGGTGCCGGTGGTTGTCCTAGTGGCCATTTATGGCGGTTTTGTCACCATCGCCGAAGCCTCGGCCATCGCATGCCTTTATATCCTTATCGTCGAAGTCTTTGTGACGAAAGACATTGTCCTCTTTCCCAAGGCTGGCGATGACCGACCCGATATCGGGTACGTGATGCGCGAGTCGATGGTGATGGTGGGGGCGATTCTCATCATCTTGGGCGTTGCTCTCGGGCTCACAAATTTCCTGGTCCAAGAACAAATCCCGATGAAGCTTTTGGCGCTGATTCAGGAGCATATTCACAGCAAGTTCACGTTCCTGATTCTGCTGACGCTCTTCCTGCTCGTGGTCGGCTGTTTGATGGATATTTTCTCGGCCATCGTGGTTGTGGTTCCGTTGATCACCCCGATTGCGGCGGAATACGGCGTGGATCCGATTCATCTAGGAATCATCTTCCTGGCCAATCTAGAGGTCGGGTACATCACGCCGCCTGTGGGTCTGAATATGTTCATATCCTCACTGACTTTCGATCGACCAGTCGTGGAATTGTATCGCATGGCTTTGCCGTTCTTGTTGTTGCTTCTCGGGGCTCTTCTTGTGATCACACTCTGGGAAGACCTCTCTCTGATGCTAATTCGTTAGCGTCGAATCCGAGTCTGGTGACGCTTTGAGTGACCAAGAAAATGCGCAAACGTCCGCAGAATTTCCCGTCGTGGTGCTGGGAGACGCCGATGCTCCAGAGCACGCGCCGCCCAAACGCGTCCTGCAGGGGCGATTGGCAGAGCGTTGGATTTTGTACCCCATCTACCTGATCGTGGGCGGCTCGGGCGTACTCGTTGGGCATTTCTGTCTCACCACAAAAGAGTGGGCGCTCACGCCCTCAATGACCGCCTGGGGCATGCTCTTTGTGTGGTATTGGTTCTACGGCGTCGCCTATCGTTACCGCAGGCGCCTGTTCAAGTACTTCTCGGTCACGGTACTCGTTGGATTGACGTGGTGTCTCTCGCTTCTGAGCCTGGACCGCGCCCAGGCTCAAGTCGTGGCCACGGCCAAA
>JBFFMO010001519.1:0-1157 GCA_041554035.1 Allomicrovenator sp.
AGGCGGTGCCTGGCCAACGAGAGTTTTCGACGCCGACACTGGACCGAATTGCTCAATGCTGGGCCGACCTTACGCCTGTCGAAGCCGATCTTCGAGGCATTCACGAGGTTTTTGAGCGCGAGGACCAACTCGAAGAATTGCGCAACCTCTTGATGGCCAAAAAGCCTTCCGTCGTGGTCCTGGTGGGCCCTTCCCGGGTCGGCAAAACCGCGCTCATCAAACACCTCGCCCATGAACAAACGACGCAGGAAAAACCCGAACACAGGATCTGGTTTTCGGACGCGCCACGCATGGTATCCACCGATCCGACCTCCCCGGGTTGGCAGGAGCAGTGCCGTCAGACCTTGGCCGAAATCAAAGAATGCGACGACGTCTTGTTCATGGGGCGATTGATCGAATCGCTCGACGCAGGAAAATACGTTGGCAGCGACTACAACCTTGGCCAGTTCTTAAAGCCCACTCTTCAAGACCGTCAAATCCGTGTGGTCGCCGAGGCCACGGTCGAAGAATGGAATGAAATCGAACGACGCGACGTCGGTTTTGCGCGATGTTTCACCGTGATTCGAGTCGAAAATCCATCGCCGGAACTTTCGTTTTCGATCGTTCAAAAGGCGTCCAAACGCCTCGGCGCTCGGTTAAATATTGCTGTTGGCGAAGAGGCCATCACCCGAGCCTGGGGACTTCAGAAACGTTTTGCGACCGAAGGCAGCCCCGTCGGACGAACTCTCGACTTTGTGGGTCGGACCGTACGGCAGGCGTCGAATCTTTCGATTTCGAAGATCGACGTCGCCCACATGATCCAGAGCTTTTGTCAGGATACGGGGTTGTCCGCGCTCTTGCTCGACGACGAAATGACGCTCGACCTCGACGACGTGCGTGCACGGCTTGAAGTTCGAGTCATGGGGCAAGAAGACGCCGTCAAAAGCGTTGCTGACATCGTCGGCATCACCAAGGCAGGACTGGCCAGCGAGGACCGCCCCTTGGGGTCCTTCCTCTTTGTGGGCCCCACGGGCGTAGGCAAAACCGAACTCGCAAGGGCCCTGGCTTCCTACCTCTTTGGCAGCCCGGATCGCATGATTCGGCTCGACATGAGTGAGTACTCGCCCGCGGACGCGTATGCGCGGCGTGTGGGAGAGGGCCGCGAGGACGGCGACTTA
>JBFFMO010001520.1:0-1155 GCA_041554035.1 Allomicrovenator sp.
CGGCACGTGCCGCCGAATTCAAAAGGATTGAACCGACAGCTTCGTTGAGCCTGCTCATCGATGCACTCTCGGATCCTTACCCAGCCCTGCGCAGCCTTGCGGCCGATGCGCTTTCTACGCGCATGAACGACGAATTGGCGCGGGACCTTGTGGAGCGGGCCAGAACGGCAGACGCGAGACTGCGCTCGACGATTTGTTTGGCGCTCAGCGGCACCGAATATGGCGCCGGATTTTTGAAAGAAATGGCGAGCGATAACGACTCAGACGTTCGCTACGCCGCTTTTGTTGGCCTTGCCGACTATCCCAATGAATCGACGCGCGAAATCGTCTTGGACCGGCTGAGGGCTGAAAAAGACCATGGTGTGTTGGTGGTTTGCGCCCAGATTTGCGCCACCAACAAATGGGCCGAGGCCGGTGAGGTTTTGACGCGGCGGTATTTGGAGCTGGCGCGGGGGATTTTTCGGAAGAACCTCGACCGATTTCAGCTCGCCTGTGTTTTGGCGGAGCTCAAGGCCGCGGGCCTCACGTTGGGCCCGCCCGTCGTCGACGATATCCTGCGAGATTTGGTGGATAACCTCAGAAGCGATGAGACCGCCTCGGCCGCAAGCCAAGCGCTGGTGAGCCTTGGCGATAGTCGTGCCATCCCTGAGTTGATTCGGGTCACAAAATCCTTCCGCGTCCATCCTATCCATCGCGTCGAGGCCGCGTTGGCCCTTCACGGCTTGGGCGATAAACGTGGATTGGAGCTTTTGTCCAACTACGCGTCGGGTAAACGCAAGGACGCGCGAGGTTGGGCGCTGATCAACGCCGGTAAATTTCAGATTCACGAGCAGCGCGCGATGGTGGATGGATTGGCCATGTCCAACGATTATCACGCCGACACGGCACTGCTTGCGCTGAGGCTCTACGGCGACGAAGATGCGCGCGCCTTGGTGGCCAAAGTCGCTCAGTCCCACGAGGACGAAGAACAACGACAGCTGGCGGCGGACACCTTGATTCATTGGGAGCAGAAAGATGTTTTTTGATACACACGCCCACCTTGATTTCCCGGCGCTGACCGAACGCCTTGACGATGTTGTGGCTGTGGCAGATGCCGCCGACGTGACGCGCATTGTGACGATTGGCGCCAGCCGCGGGCTTGACAGCAATTATCGC
>JBFFMO010001521.1:0-1151 GCA_041554035.1 Allomicrovenator sp.
GACTCGAAACGCTGGCGTCGTTTCGTGATTTCGTTTTCGAAGAGAATCAAGGAAACCTACTTTGGGTATGGGATTCGTGGGATGCTGTGCGCAGAATAACACGGAACGTGGAGCCCACCCCATAGGTTGATTCACAGGTCAAATCGCCACCAAAGCTCGTCATGATGCCTTTTGCGACGGAGAGGCCTAAGCCCGTGCCAGAGCCCACTTCGTGGGTCGTGAAAAACGGGTCAAAAATTTGTGGCAACACGTCGGGAGCGATGCCGGAACCGTTATCGTGGACGCTGATGATCGCCCTGTCGCCATCGTGTGCGATCGAGATCGTAATCAAATTGGCGTCGCTCTTTTCTGCAAACGCGCCGGCAGCATTCACCAAGAGATTGACCAGGACTTGGGCGAGCAAGGAATCGTCGGCGACCACGAGCGGACACCCGGTGTCCATGACTTTCCATTTCGCTTTCTGTTTCATCTGGTGTGCGGCAATATTAACCGCGATCTTGACGACCTGACAGGGAGGTGTGGGACGAATGCAAACCTCTTCCCGGGCGAAGATGCGCAATCCATTGACGACCTCAGAGATGACGACCGCGCCTGCTCGAACATCTTGAAGGGCCGGCACGATATCCGTGTTTTCGGGCGGTGAGTCTGCGAAGGATTCAAGGACGAAATCAATATTCGAAAGGATATAGCTCAACGGATTATTGACCTCATGCGCGACTCCTGCTGCGAGGGTTCCTGCAGTAGCCAGACGCTGACGGCTTGCCAATTGCTGTCGCAGCACCTCTTGTTCGGCCGCTCTGGCGCGCTCTTGGGTGATGTCGCGGAAGGTGGTCACAACCGCGTCCGCGACACCGTCCTTGAGGATCGGTTCAGCGTTGACGTTGATCCACGTCAGCTCATTATTGGGTTTATGCACGCCCATGATGACGTCATATTGCGGCTCGGAAGTGGCGAGAGCCATCATCGCTGGGTGTTCGCTGCCGGGGAAAAACGTGCCGTCTTCGTGGACGGGGCGCCAGGTTGGATCGGCGGATCTTAGGCCGGTCATCTGATCCCAGGAAAGCCCCAAGATCTTTTCGGCAGCTTCATTGCACGCGACAATGGTTCCGTCTTTGACCTGTTTGACGATGCCTTCGTTCATGGCAGTGGTA
>JBFFMO010001522.1:0-1149 GCA_041554035.1 Allomicrovenator sp.
CCTGGCGGGCGGAGTGGATGACATCTTCAACGACCGCCGGACCGAGTACTTTGTCGGAATCGGTCTTCGCTTTGACGACGACGATCTGAAGGCCATCCTGTCCACGACGGGCGTTCCTGCCGTCCCCTGACGCCACAACGAGTTCGCTGACCTCGACTGACTTGGTGTCGAATGCACGCCAGCGCCACGCGGGTACGCCGAGTCGACGTCGACCTCACTTCACTTCAGATCGTGCTTCTTGAGCAATTCACGCAGATGAAATCGTGTGAGCCCAGCGTGTTTTGAAGCTTGGGAGATATTCCCTTCAAATTCGCCGATGAGTTTCGTGAGGTAATCGCGCTCGTATTGTTCGAGCACGACCTGTTTTCCAGCCTTGTAGTCCAGATCCAGATCGACCGAGATCAACGAGGTGTTGGGATCGTCGGATACCGCAACAGACCGAGCAGGCGGGGCAATTCCCATCGAAATCGAACCCGAGAGATGCAGATCTGAGCGAAGAATCGCCGGGGCGTTTGCCAGATTTGCGGCACGCTCGATGACATTTCGCAATTCTCGCACGTTACCGGGCCAGGCGTAGGACATCAGCATGTCCATGGCGTCCGCAGTCATCCTCATCGTCGGCAGATCAGGGCGACGGCTGGCGGTGTCGGCCAGAAACGCCTCGACGAGCAACGGGATGTCCTCACGACGTTCTGCGAGCGAGGGCAGCATCAAATTGATCACCCCCAGGCGAAAATAGAGGTCTTCTCGAAAGAGGCCATCGTTGACCATCGTTCGCAAGTCACGGTTGGTCGCGGCGATCACCCGGACATCGGTCCGAATCGTCTGCGTACCGCCGACGCGTTTGAACTCGCGATTCTCCAAAACCCTGAGCAATTTGGGCTGCAACGTGATGTCCAACTCACCGATCTCGTCCATGAAAAGCGTGCCGCCATTGGCCTGCTCAAAGGCGCCCTTATTCTGGCTCACAGCACCGGTGAACGCGCCCTTCTCGTGGCCAAACACGTACGACTCCATCAAATCCTTGGGGATCGATGAGCAGTCCAGCACCACGTAAGGCTTTTTCGCCCTTCTTGAAGCGTCGTGAATGGCCCGTGCGATCCGTTCCTTGCCCGTCCCGGTGTCGCCTTCGATCAGGCAGGTCAACTC
>JBFFMO010001523.1:0-1148 GCA_041554035.1 Allomicrovenator sp.
GCGTCGTCGAAGTACTCGACTAAGAGGTCGGAGACCGGGCAGATTTGGGCCGCGTGGAACCACGGAAATGACTCATCTTTGCCTTGTTCGCGCACCAGATTCCAAAGAAACGCCCACGAAGCTGCGCCCACATTGGATTGCGTTTGAGGCAGGACATCTCGGCATGCAGCCAGGAAGAGGCCCTGGACGCTGGGGTCGAAATAGTAGAACTCTTCGCTGTAGAAGAATGAATTGTGAAAATACGACGGTACAGTCACGAGGCCATCGAGTTTCAGGCGTTTCGCCGTGTTGCGAAGGATTTCCAGCACCTGTTTTCCGATTCCAAGACCCGGGTGTTCTTGCCCGGGCAACGGGGGACGTCGTTCGCCGAAAACCTGAGACGGGTTCTGAAGCAGAAGCCATTCGATTTGTAGCAGGTTGATGTACTGGCTTTTGACCCTCGAGCGCAGCTCACCTGTCGGTTCAAGCGTGCCTCGCCGAACCACCAATTCAAGCAGCGGATCGTGGATTGCGGGCGTTCTTGAGAAAATCCGCAGCGTGTGTTCATCCGGGTCGTCGGTGCGAATTTCGATTTCGGCGACCTCGAAACCCATTTGGGCGAGGTCGGCAAAGAGACCGTATCGATCCAATGCCGTGCGGATGCCCTCGGCCGTGTAGAATCCCAGCCACTTTTCATCGCCCCGTCCAAAGAGGTCTTCAAGTCCGATTTCCTCAAGCCCGTGGGCGCCGTCTTGGAGTTCAAGGCGACTCAGACTGTCAAATACGCGGTTGAATTTGTCACGATACTCGGTCATGGACCCTCCGGGATCGTGACATAAGTTTCATCGCTGGGCTCGGAATAGCGCGGAAAACCGTGGCTTAAGTCCGAGGTCGCGACTCGGTAGCTGTATACGCCTGAGGCGTGCACTGCGGTATCCAGAAAGAGTCCGTCACATGAAGCCTTCATGCGTGTCATCACTTTTGGCCGCTCCTCCGTGAGCAAATCACGTCGAAACACCACGCATCCGTTTTGAGAAGGCTGGTCCCAGCGTAGACGAACCGCCTGGGTGCTTAGCGATTCCAGCCTTAGGGTCGGAGCCGTCGGGCCAGGTTCCCATTGCACTTTCACCACCGTCGATTCGCTCATTTTGTCTGCCGCGCGGAAAACC
>JBFFMO010001524.1:0-1148 GCA_041554035.1 Allomicrovenator sp.
GTCGTCGATCTTAGCGCACGGAGGATGCAGCTGCAGGTAGGTCCACTCAAGGTTTTTACGCAATGATGTCATTTGTTCAGGGGTGGCGGCCGCAGGGTTTTCGGCGGCATACACCAATGCGTCGCGGAAGGTCCCGTGCGCTTCTTTCCACGACTCCTTCTTGGACAGGGCAACACCGAGGTTGAACATCGCCTTAAGCCGCAGTGTGGGATCTGGTGTCTCTAACGCTCGAGCGAACGCGCTTTGTGCCTCGTCGAAACGTCCGGCACCCAGGTGTGCAAGACCACGGTCGTAGGAAATCTCAGGCGTCGAGCCCGCTCGCTTTTCGGCTTTATCGTACGAGAGCAACGCGTCATCGAATTCCGCGCCTTCGACCATCGCGTTGCCGCGGTCGACATCCGAATCGGTGTCTCGAAGTGCATTATCGCAAGACAGAATAAAGAGGCAGGCTGCCACCACGGTAATTTTCGGAAGCTTCTTTCGTTCGCCCAGCAGGAGTCCCGCCAGCAAGAAGATGAAGCCCGGAATCAGGAAGAACATGAATCGTTCCTGATATCGTTCTTTCATCAGGCTCTCGAGCTCGCTCTTTTCCAGATCACCGATGAAATCCGAGACGCCTCGGGCGACGGAGTTTTTGCCTGCGTAGGGGATGAAGATTCCCCCTGTGCGCTCAGCGATGCCTTCCAACGTCTTGACGTCGAGCCGCGTTCGCACAATTTCTCCCGAGCGATCGCGCTGATAGCCCATCAGGGTGCCGTCTTGTTTGTAGAGCGGGATTCGTTCTCCCGTGGCCGACCCAAATCCCACGGTCACGATGCGCACATTTTCTGCGGCTGCACTGTCGGCCGCCTCGAGAGGGGCCGACTCGTGGTCTTCGCCGTCAGAAATCAACACAATGATCTGATTCTTGGCTCGTTTCATCGTCGGGGCTTCGTCGTCACCCGCAGTGCCGGTCAGCAACGAGACTCCGTCCATGATCGCGCGTCCAATCGAGGTGCCGCCCACCGGCATTTGCGCAGGGTCGAGCTTGTCGAGGTAGAAGCGGATGGCGCCGTAATCAGCCGTTAGGGGTGCTTGGGGGAAACTCACCGCCGTAAACACGACGAGGCCTACGCGGTCTCCGGCCAGAGCCCCCATCAACTCTTTGA
>JBFFMO010001525.1:0-1148 GCA_041554035.1 Allomicrovenator sp.
CCGTTTGGCCAATAAAACCATGCCGCCAGCCAACGCCCCACAGCTCTCGCATCAAGGTCTCGACACGTTGGTGGAATGGGCTTCCTGCGGAAACGTTCACCCTGACCACTCGATTGGTCTCAACGCGAACCGCCCCGTCCTGACCGCACCAGCACAGGCCCCCAACCTGCCCTTCTTTGACGTGACACCCACCGAATTTGCATTGGGACAAAATGAACTCGACCGCTACGAGTGTTTTGTCGTGCGCGCGCCCATCAACGAAAAACGCATCATTCGACGCATTGAACCCGTGATCGACGACGCACGAGTCGTCCATCATTTCCTGGTGAAATTGGACCACTCCAATCCTGCCGAAACCAACTTCTCGTGCGCTGGCTTCCCACCGGGTGACTCGTTCGCGTACGTCTGGGGCCCCGGCCAAGATCCGCTTCAATTCCCAGCTGGCGGAATCCCAATGGATGCCGGCGACGCGTTTGTTCTGCAGATCCACTATAATAACGGCGCCGGTGCTGCGGGAGTCCGCGATTCCAGCGGCATTCGCGTTTACCACGACGCGCCTGGTGGACCTGAATACGCCCTGGCCGAAATTGGACCGGGAGTCTTTTTCTCGAGCATTCCTGCCGGTGGCACACGTTCTTCTGACGCCACCTGCCAGGTGAATTCGGATGTAGAGCTCTTTGCCACGTGGCCCCATATGCACGAAATCGGCTCGGCATTTGACCAAAGTGTCACCCGAACCGGAACCAACGCGCTGGAAAGCATCGTTGCGCTGACGGGCTGGGCTTTTGAGGCTCAGCTTATCTACGACACCCCGATGAGCCTGAAAGTGGGCGACCGTATCAAGACCGGCTGCACCTGGGAGAACTACAAGAACTTCACGGTTTCTGCCGGCCTCGGGTCCGCTGACGAGATGTGTTTCAGCTTCATGTACGTCACCCCGCCGATCGAAGGGTTCTGCAATTGAGCGAGTGGTTTCTTTACGTCGTCCAATGCGCCGACCAGTCGCTCTACACAGGCATCACGACCGATGTTGAACGGCGAGTGAAGGAGCACAACCAGAGCCCACGAGGCGCGCGCTACACGAAGACGAGGCGGCCCGTGGAGCTTCTGTGCACTTGGCCTCACGAATCGCGCTCCGAGGCATCCAG
>JBFFMO010001526.1:0-1148 GCA_041554035.1 Allomicrovenator sp.
ATCCTCAAGGCCCGGCAGATGGGCTTCAGCACATTCATTCTGATCCTGGCGCTGGACTGCTGCATCTTCAATAGCCATTTCGACGCTGGCCTAATCGCTGACACGCTGGATAATGCCAAGGGCCTGCTTTCCCGCGTGAAGTTTGCTTATGAGCGTTTACCGTCTGACATCAGACAGGTGGTTTCGATCAAGACCGACAACGCGCAACAGATCGAGTTTTCAAACAACAGTTCGGTTGAGGTCGGCGTTTCGCTTCGGTCAAGCACGAAGAACTTCCTGCATATCTCAGAGTACGGCAAGATATGCGCCAAGCAGCCAGATAAGGCCAAGGAAATCAAGTCTGGTGCGCTCAACACGATGGCGCGTGGCCAGCTCGGATTTATCGAAAGCACGGCTGAAGGACGGGGCGGGGACTTTTACGACAAGGTCCAGCAGGCGCAGCAGATCGCAGACATGGGTCGCGAGCCGCACACCATGGAATGGAAGTTCCATTTTTTCGCGTGGTGGCAAGACCCTGAATACACGACCGATGACCCGGTCCTGCTGACCAAGGACAACGAAGACTACTTCGCAGGGCTGTCGACCGAGTATGGGGTTGAACTCACTGAAGGTCAAAAGTGGTGGTACGCGGCCAAGGCCAAGGAGCAGGGCGACGACATGTGGAAGGAGTATCCCTCCACACCGGACGAGGCATTTAAGGCCGCGAAGGACGGGGCCTACTTCGGCAAGGAAATCCGCAATCTTCGGAAGCTCAAGCGCATTGGGGATTGGTCTTTTGACCCGGCTCTCCCGGTTAACACGTTTTGGGATTGGGGCCTGAACGACGCGACCAGCATTTGGCTTCACCAGCAGGTGGCGGGGCGAAACCGGTTCGTTGGGTTTTACGAGAACAGCAGTGAGGGGCCTGCGCACTATGCGGATTGGTTGGACAAGTGGAGAGCAATGCACTCCGCCCGGTTCGGCGTTCACTACGCCCCGCATGACTTCGATACTCGGAGGCCCGGCACACATGGCGAAGTCGTGACCCTGAAGGGTATCTTCCAAAGCCTCGGCTACGAGATGGAAGTTGTTGAGCGATGCGCTGACAAAAAAACCAGCATTCAGAACGCCAGAACAAAGCTTCCAAACTGCGAGTTCGATGAGGCTGC
>JBFFMO010001527.1:0-1147 GCA_041554035.1 Allomicrovenator sp.
GTGCGGCTCGTGAGTGGCTTTAGATGAGGAGGGCCACCGCGTAAGCACAAGCAAGGTCCGGAGTTGCGGCGAATGCCTTGTTCTGCTTATCTTTCGCACCTTCGTGGAGGTTCTATGCGCTGGGTTTTTGTGTGTTCGGTTCTTTTCGTGGTCGCGTGCTCAGATGATAACAAAAATGCCGATGCCATCGTGGATATGGGACGTGTCGATGATGTCCGTTCGGACGTTCTGGCCACGGATACCAGCGAAAGCGACGCGGCGACCCAGCCTGATATTAGTCTGCCGGACCCTGGTGAGTGCGCAGCGATATTTAACGATGGCTTGGCACTCGGACTCGATCCCATGGGAGAATCCGGTCAGTTTTATTCGGTTTCTGGCTTTGACGGTGCAAATATCTGGGTGGTTTATAATCGCCCCGAATCCGTTGAGGTGCGTGACGAGGCGATCTTTGTCGTGCGTTTGGGGTGCGATGGTCAGGTCTTGACGCCGCCCACACAAATCAGCCCGGCCGGGGCAGATGCCCGAAATTACTCGCCGACCCTTGCGTCTCGTAATGGGCGGACCTACGTGGTTTGGGTGCATCATCCAAACGGTGGAAACAAAAAGCAGCTCCTCTACGTCGGCTTTAGAGCCGACGGTTCGCGCCTGGTTTCTGAACCGGTCGATATCACGCCAGCGATTGGCGACGAGCCGCTTTCTGAGACCATCTGGCAGCCAGATCTGGCTGCCGGCGACGACGAGGCGACACTCGTTGCCGAGGTGCTTGGGGCCGAGACTCAAGTCGTGGTGGAGCGCTTCGCGCCCGACGGAACGATTTTGCAGACGTTCCTGGCCAACGAAGAGAAGGGCGTCGACCAGAAAAGTCCATCGGTTGGTGTCGATCGCGAGAATATCACTTGGGTTGTTTGGACTCGTTACCGCGCCGCAGATCCGAACACGAACACCGTCGAAGAACCAGACAGCCCCGCCTATGTTTCGTACGAAGGTGACTCCACCGTTCCGCGAGAAGGCGCTCCGGTGGTTTTCCCCGCCGTGGGCGACCAGATTCCGTTGACGACTGTTTCTCCGCTTGCGGGGCCTAACGGCGAGATGTTCATGGCGTATCATTACGTCGCACCGAGGCAGTCGTTGTTGGCGGTTCGCCAAC
>JBFFMO010001528.1:0-1146 GCA_041554035.1 Allomicrovenator sp.
CAAAGATCAAGTCGGCGATGACGTACCCTATTGCGATGGGTGGACTGGTTCTGGTCATCCTTGTGGCAATGATGGTTTTCGTGGTTCCCACGTTCGAGCAGATGTTCGCCGATATGGGCGGCACTCTGCCGCTTCCCACACAGGTTCTGGTCGATCTCTCCAACTTCGTTGCAGGGGTAGGCGGCATCATCACTTTCTTTGCGGCGATAGGGTTGAACATCGCGTTCAGGTGGTGGACGGGAACGCCGACTGGGCGATTGCTGTGGGATCAGATCAAGCTGAAGTTGCCTGTCTTCGGCGCGCTAAGCAGAAAGATCGCACTGGCGAAGTTCACTCGTACGTTCGGAACACTCATTCAAGCAGGCGTCCCAATCCTATCTGCTCTTGACATCGTCGCGGACACGGCTGGCAACGAGGTTGTCGCTCAAGCGGTCAAGAAGGCGCGCTCGGCGATCAAGGAAGGCGAGACGATTGCGAAGCCGCTCAGTGAGTCGCCGGTGTTCCCGTCAATGCTCGTCCAGATGGTCTCTGTTGGCGAGGAGACGGGCGCCTTGGACGCGATGCTCAACAAGATTGCTGACTTCTATGACTCCGAGGTCTCGACGAATGTCGATGGTCTGACCTCGCTCATCGAGCCGATGATGATGGCCTCCCTCGGTGTAATCGTAGGCGGGATGGTCATCGCCCTCTACATGCCGATGTTCCAGGTAATCTCACTCGTCAACTAGATGTGACGAGGACTGAATTCGGGTATCCGCGCGATTCGTTCTGTGATTCTCGGCACTTTGGTCCTAAAGGTCACCGGGAAGAGTCCGATACTACAAGTGACGGATACGATGCGGCATTGGGTCGCAAGACGAACCCCACAAGGGGAGAAGGAGGTGCGAAAGCCATGAAGCTATTCCGCAAGGATGAGGGCTTTACCCTCGTTGAGCTGATGGTCGTCGTGCTTATTATCGGTATTCTTGTTGCTATCGCCATTCCTGTGTTCAACTCTGCCAAGAGCAACGCTCAAGAGAAGACCTGCTACTCGAATCAGCGGACCATCGAGGGCGCAGCGAACACGTGGGAAGCCGAGTATGGCAACCTGACCGGCTTGGGTGCCGTTGCAGACTTGGTCCCGGGGTACCTGAAGGCCGCGCCTAC
>JBFFMO010001529.1:0-1143 GCA_041554035.1 Allomicrovenator sp.
CGTCCGAGAGTTCGCCGAAACTCGACGAAGTCTGGATATGGCAGCCGGACTGAGTCAAAGGAATGACTCCACCAGCGAGCAAAACAACCAAACAGACCTTCTTCATCGGCTCTCCCTCATTTACTCAGAACATTTATTCGTCATTAATTTGAACTCAAGCGAGTCCTTCAGCAATTCGTTTAATGCCTTCGATGATCAGCTCGTCGCTGGTGGCGTAGGACAATCGCATATAACCCGGTGCTCCAAAGGCGGTGCCTGGAACGACAGCGACTTTCGCGTTTTCGAGCAGGTAGTCCGCAAGCGCCAAATCGTTGGCAAATCGTTTGCCTTCGCCACAGAACGACGAAATATCAGGGAACACATAAAATGCGCCGCCGGGTGTGGGGCAAGTGATGCCTTCGATGGCGTTGAGGGCGTTCACGATCAGTTCGCGGCGACGTTTGAACACGATCACCATCTCTTCGATCACAGCATCGTCCAGATCAAGCGCGGCGAGCGCGCCGTATTGGGCAAATGAGGTCGCATTGGACGTGGATTGGCTCTGCAATTTGCCCATCGCCTTGATGACTTTGACAGGACCGATCGCAAAACCAAGACGCCAGCCGGTCATCGCAAACGTCTTAGAGAAGCCGTTGAAGGTGATCGTTCGGTCTTCAAGGTCTGGGTTCACTGCGACAAAGTCAGCGGCGATTGGCTCATCGAAGGTCAAACGGTCGTACATCGCGTCAAAAAACACCACGACGTCGGGACGGTCAGCGACCACACGGCCGATGGCGTAAAGCTCTTCGGCCGAATACACCGCACCCGTGGGATTGGAGGGCGAACACAGAATCAGACCCTTAACAGCCGAGTCTGCAAGTGCTTGCTCAAGCTGTGATGGAGTGACCTTAAATCCGCTATCCGCGCCGGCAAGGATGCTGACCGGTTCAGCGTCAGCAAGCAGGACTTGTGCGGGATAACTCACCCAATACGGAGCTGGAATCACGACTTTGTCGCCCGCTTCAAACAAAACCATCGTGGCGTTAAAGAGCGCGTGTTTGCCGCCCGTGCTGACGATGACTTGCTCAGGCAGAACGGTTCGGCCGCGCCGTTTGTAGTCGGCGGCGATGGCTTCTTTGAGCGCCGGAAGTCCGTCTGAGGCGA
>JBFFMO010001530.1:0-1137 GCA_041554035.1 Allomicrovenator sp.
CTGACCGCCGCAGGCATCCCGCTTTTCGCCTACGGAAATTTCATCACGGTCGTGATTAATTTCACGATTCTGGCCTTCTTGATCTTCATGATGGTGAAACAGATCAATCGCCTCAAGAAGGTCGAGCCCGCCCCAGCACCTGCACCCGTGGTTGTGCCCGAAGACGTGATCTTGCTTCGCGAAATTCGCGACGCACTCAAGAAGTGATTTCGACGGCTTCAATTTCGGTTCGCTTCTTTTTCGGAAGTGAAGCGAAAATGATCTCGTAGCTCTCGTCGATCATCGAATGAACAAGCGCGGTACTCAGGGTCCCGTTCAGGATCACTGTGTTCCAGTGTTTCTTGTTCATGTGGTACCCGGGAATGATCGATGGGTGTTTCGCCCTCAAGTCGAGCGCGCGTTCTGGGTCGCACTTCACGTTAAATTGGGATGGGAACGAATCCAGCGAGAGCAGCAGGTAGATCTTACCTCCGACTCTAAATGTGAGGACGTCTGGTCCAAACGGTTGGTCTTCCGTCGTAGCCTTCTTGAGAAGGCAGTATTCGCGTACCAATTCTGCGTCCATTCGTGACTCTTAGGTGAGAGGGCGGGCCCGCAGGTACTGGGCCCATTCGCTGAGTTGTTGGGCAAACGGGGAGTGCCGGGAGAAGAGCAGTCGAAACGAATCACTCAGCATGGTCATGCCCGGAAAGAGCTCAACCAGCGTTCCTTGGCTCAGGTCTTCGGCGACGATATAGCGCGGGAGTACGCCACAGCCGCGTCCGGCGAGGCACATCTGTCTCATTGCGTCCCCCATCCCGCAAAGCCTCACGTCCCTGAAATTCCAAGATGCTCCGGCAGCGCTTGAAAGGTAGCGCGTCAGTGGCAGGGTTTCGTTGACGTCCAAGAGCACGTGATTCTCGCTGTCCGCCGCGGAATCAAAAGGGGTTTCTGCGACGAGGGCCGGTGAGGCGACAAAGACGTAGTTTTCTTGGTGAAGGAACTCCACGCACCAATCCTGACGCGCGACCGCGGCACTCGTGATCACGGCATGCACGAGGCCTTTCTCGAGCCGCTGGAGGATGTCGGGGCCCGACCCAAAGTAGACATCAAAGGTCAGGTCTGGGCGTTCGATTTCCCAGGCAACCACGGCCGGCA
>JBFFMO010001531.1:0-1136 GCA_041554035.1 Allomicrovenator sp.
AGGCATCGAGTGATGGGAACGAATCCGGATCAAGCGAAGCCGCTTCAACCGCAATCGGCTGCGGAAGCAACTGCGAGGTGCAGCGGAAATTACGCGGAGCATTGGGAAGATTCGCAAGGTTGCGAAGCTGCAGGTCAACTTCAGCTGGAATCTCACATTGGCTCTTTCCAGCCGTGCGTCCAGTACTCGCCTGAACATCAACCAGTGAAAACTTAGGATTAATCACGACCGATTGGTCTGCATTGCAGAAGAATCGTTCCTCCAGCAATGACGTGTCGCAATCGGCGCAGGTCGCATCACAAGTTCCTGCGTAGTCGGCCCGAGGCGCGAGCGGAAAAGCGGGAACGAACACACAATTCTGTTCAACAGAACCTTCGAGCGCACCTGGCTCCACGAAACGAGAGCCCAGAAGTTTTTTGGCCTCAGAAGTGGGCAGCGTGCAAAACGCATCCATGGTTTCGATGTATCGGAGTCGGCCTGTGTCTTCGGCCGCCCAGGCCCCGTAGGCGTATCGCACGACCACTGAGTCGTGGGCGTAGGGCGCAAGGTTCGACGAACCTTCGAAAAAGGTGGAATCACACGGGAGGGCCAAATTCGTGTCGGTTAGACAATCTCGGCGTACCGTAGCTGTCACGTCGAGCGGTGTCGGTAGAACCGAAACACCAATCAGATTCGTGAAAGCCGAGGTCGACGGAACACTCGATCGTGACGCGTCGATGACCGTGCGGCGTTGCGCATCGATAATGATGACCTGAGATCTGGCGCGATCGACGAGGTAGACGAACTGTCCGAGCTCGTCGATATCGATGGCGTCAAAACCCACGGGCTCCGTTGCGATTTCGGTTTTACCGTAAGGACCATAACAATTCGGATCGGCCGGATAATCTGTGAGTCCATCGTTGTCGTTGTCGACACCGTCATTACACGGTGAGGTAAAAACCGATGCGCCCACGGACGTCTCTTCGACGGCATCCGCCGAGAAACAATCGGGATCTTCACGATCGATCAATCCGTCTTCATCGTTGTCGATTCCGTCCTGACAAATCGCAGCGCTGGTTGCACCCGCAAATCCAATGGCTTCGGCGTCGAAAGGTCCAAAACATTGTGGGTCTTGAGCATCCACCAGCCCGTCACCA
>JBFFMO010001532.1:0-1135 GCA_041554035.1 Allomicrovenator sp.
GACAGACCGGCCGGACCTCCGCCGACTATCAGCACGTCGCAAGTGAGTGTCTTGTCGTCCATCGTGGCGTCTTCCTCGATTCGGCAGGTCGCCAGACCGTCGAGGCCCCGGCTTGTTCCGTGCAAGTTACGCGGGTGGCTTGGTCATGTCCATCTTTGGCCGTCACATCGGGAAAGGGTGCAGGTCTTTTTCCCTTGCGCTGCCCAACGCTCTCGCCTACATAGCCGCGGGCAGACGGATCAGCCGTCGCCTCGTGGGGCCTTAGCTCAGCTGGGAGAGCGCTTGCATGGCATGCAAGAGGTCAGGGGTTCGATCCCCCTAGGCTCCACCAATTCCTCCATAGTATTCTACAACGTTCTGAATGGGTTGGACGGTAACCCGCTGCCTCTCGGGGACGTTGTCACCATTCTGCATGCAGTCTCTTGTCACCATCTTGTCACTCGGTGGTGACGGGAACAGGTCGTGAATCGTGGACCGCAGGGCGAGATCTGAAGTCTCGCAAGACGATGACGGAATCCGACAAAGCTCGGGAGAACCGACATCAGGCTGCGCGCGAGAGGGCGGGTTCCATTGTTATGGTGTCAACGGATTTCTACGCGAGTATTCGACCTGTTTGTCGGCATCGAAAATTACTCGATACTTGTCGCGGAGGCGTTCAAACATCACCTGTTCGCGAGTCGGGGGTGACGACTTCGTCGCCCCTTCGAGATATTTTCGTAGAACCCCAAGTAAGAAGTCTGGCACGCTGACACCGAAGCACGATTTGGTGACGGTTCTGATCTCAACGTATTTAGGGTGACGGTTTCGACTGTTGACCAGTGTTTGGTGTGTTTCACGAACAAGTCCTTCGATTGAACCTCTTCTAACCTTCGCGTTCTCTTCAAAGCACAATACGGCTTCCCGGCTTTCAGCCGCCATCAGTCGTCGGCGAACTATCGAATTCAACAACCGCAGATATGTCTCTTCATATTTGGTGGGATCATCTAGCGCGCCAAAAACAACATATCCGTTGAAGGGTAGTTTCTGAAGAGTTTCGACATATGTCAGGATTAGATCCTGTGTCGCGTCTTGGTAGTGTAGGCCCTTTTCCCTGATTGCCTCCACTTTCCCGTCAGCCCAAGGGTTTGACAAGAAA
>JBFFMO010001533.1:0-1135 GCA_041554035.1 Allomicrovenator sp.
ACGAGGGTGGTCGGATGCGTCCGCCCGGCTCCACGCTCGCTGCGATGCGGCCACAAACCCCAGTCCAGGCGGAATTGAAAACGCCTTTTGCGAGCCGGAAACCAGAATGTCGATTCCCATTTCGTCCATGGGGATGTCGTGCACACCCACCGCGGTAATTCCGTCCACGGCAAGCAGAGCTTTGCCGTGTTTCTTGGTCAAGTCGACGATATCGCTGAGCGGATGAAGAACCCCGGTTGATGTTTCGCTGACACTCAAGGTGACCATTGAGGCATTGGGGTGTTTATCCAACGCATGCTGGAAGGCGTTCAGGTCGACGACCTTGCCCCATTCAACGGGAACGTCCACGACGTTCATGCCGTAGGATGTGCCGACTTCGCCCCATCGTTCACCGAATTTTCCGCCGCCGATGACAATCACGGTGTCGTCGCGTTTGGTGAAATTCACCATCGCGGCTTCGAACGCGCCTGTTCCGCTGCACGTCAGCGCGAGGACTTCGGCCTCGGTCTGGAAGACCCACTTCAACTGAGCGCGGACTTCTTCGAAGATCGCTTTGAAATCCGGGCCTCGGTGATGCAGGAGGCTTTCTGCCATCGCCAAACGTGCTTGTTCAGGCACCGGTGTCGGACCAGGGGCCACAAGAAAGTGCTTCTTCATGGGATCGGCTCCACTTGCGTTCGCAATTGGGGGTACAACTCCGCCCTAAAGGTGTCAATCCGATAGGGCGTGCATGGATGGCCCGTGCTTGACCATCAGGCCTGATAACTCGAGTTCGAGCAAGGCGCGTGTGATCGCGCTGACGGACAATTTCACGTTGGCTTTGAGCTCATCGAAGGTGCAGCCGTTTTGTTGAATGAGCGCGTCGTAGACGTTTTGCACCTCCGGCTTGAGTCGTGAGGCGGTTTTCTGGGAAGTCAGCCCCAGATGTTCCGGGAGCCAGATGCAGGTGTCACCAGCGCGAATCAGGTCCAGACATCCAGCAGACGAGGGGTCGTCAGGCGATCCAGGTACGGCAAACACGGGCCTGCCCAGCCGTCGAGCCGCTTCCACGGTCAAATGCGACCCGCCGGTGGACCGCGCACGCACCACAACCAGAAGGTCCGAAAGTGCCGCGATCAGGGCGTTTCGGCGAGCG
>JBFFMO010001534.1:0-1132 GCA_041554035.1 Allomicrovenator sp.
CTCGGCTCGATCATGGATGAGTTCGTTGGCATCCACTCGACGTGTCGCCACCGAGCCAACCAATCGACCGCCACTCATCAATGAACGCAGGTCAGCCACTTCGATGATCGCGGAGCCATGGGCATCAAGATCCATCACGTCGTCATCATCGTCGGCTTCGTATTCGTGGTCGGTTCTTAGGACTCCCGGCTCGAGTCCAAGCTGTTTTTCGAGTGATACCGCTTCGTCGTAATGCAGCTCGCGGGTGATCGGATCGTCGTCGCCGGCGATCGTGATTCGCTCTGCGGTTGGCCCCTCGACCAGGATCAAACATTCCGACAAAAACGTGTTTTTCGAAAACGGGCGATCCAACCATGGGTTTGACGGAAAGCGTTCGCGCGACGATCGAACCCCGCAAAAGAGCACAGGACGTTCGTCTCCCTGATAGACCCGAGCCCTTGCATCGGTATCAGGCAGCCCGCTGTCGACGTCGACGACCAAGAGGTCGCAGCCTTGTGCGGGTGCAGGGGATCCAACAGTCCTTTCGACAACCTCGAAGCCTGCACGCGTAAGCGTATCGGACATCAGTTGTCGGATGGTGTTGTTCCCCTCGTAGATTTCAACGGTGCCGCGCGAATTTGACATGTGCTCCTCTCGAATCCCCATTGTACGAAGATTCGAGAGGAACGCACGAAACAAGTGTCAGAGCTTGGCGGAGGTCTTGAGCCAAGCGCGCAAATAATTCAAGCGGAGGTGGTCCAACCTGTAGGGCATCTGCGAGTTGTTGGCTTCTTTGGCCAGCACTTCCTCGACCTTCGCCAGCGAATCTTTGGTCGGATGACGATAGATGCCAAACGAGATGATTTCTCGCGTGTCCAGGAACTCGGTCGGCAGGACTTCGAGCAATGCTGGGCCGGCGACTTCGGTGGGCAGGCGCGTCAGCTCCCATGCAGCCTTGTTACGCACGAGTGGCGACGGGTCTGTGAGCTTACCTTTCAGACATGTTGCCTGCTCTGCCGGTGCGCCTTTGTCTGCGCACTCTTTGGCGACGTCGAACATCACGTTGTACTCGGCCATTTTCTTGGCGAGTTCTGGATATTTTGCCGTCGTGTTCGCGACGACCTTATCCCAATCCGCGCGGCCGTCGGCCGTC
>JBFFMO010001535.1:0-1126 GCA_041554035.1 Allomicrovenator sp.
CGATCGAAAAAGCGCCGGAAATTGGTGAGGGCATTTCGCCCGTCAACCCCATGCACGCCATGTGGACCGCGTGAGAATCTCGCTAAATAAAATCGCAGAAATTGTCGGTGGAAAAGCTTTCGGCGACGCGGAAATCCTAGAAATAATTACGGATACCCGGCGTCCGTTTTCTGCTGGCGGGCTTTTTGTCGCGCTTAAAGGCCCTCATTTTGATGGTCATGAACACGTCGATGCTGCGCTTTCTATGGGATGTGTGGCAAGTCTGGTGAGCCGCACCATTGCGGGCCCCCACGTGCTTGTTGATGACACGTTGCGAGCCCTGCAAGCGTTGGCCGCCTGGTGGCGCCAACAATTCGAAATTCCGGTGATTGGCATCACCGGATCGAATGGGAAGACGATCGTCAAAGAAATGTTGGCCTCGATTTTATCGCGGAAATATACGGTCTGGCGAAGCCCCGGCTCCTATAATTCTCAGGTCGGTGTGGCCTTAAGCTTATTGGGGATTCGAGCCCAACATGATGTGGCGATCATCGAAGCCGGCATCAGCGAAATCGGCGAAATGCCCGCGCTTCAGGCCATGATTCAACCCACGATTGGGGTGCTGACCGGTATCGGCAACGCCCACCTTGCTGGCCTGAAAAATCTGGAAACTATTTCAGAGGAAAAACGAAAGCTTTTTGTAAATTGCGACGTGGTTTTTGCACCGCAGGTGCTTGATAAAATTGCCCCAATTAAAATCTGCCATTGGGTGGCTGCGGTCAGAGATGTTCGCCTCGACGATATGGGCAGTGATTTTAGCGTCGATATTCAAGGTACACCAACGGCGTTTCGACTGAATGCGCTGGGCGCCCATAATGTTCAAAATGCGGCGGTGGCGATTCAGGTCGCGCATCATCTGGGCCTTGATTCGAGCATGATTCGCGCTGGTTTAGCGGCTTTTGAGCTGTCGCCGATGCGGCTTGAGATTCATACGACGCCTTCGGGTATTACCCTTTTAAACGATGCGTATTCCAGCGACCCCATCAGCGCTCGAGCCGCCTTGGCCACCCTTGCGCAATATGCGGGGGGCGCGCCGCGCGTCGCTATTCTGGGAGACATGCTTGATTTGGGAACGGCATCGGCGGGA
>JBFFMO010001536.1:0-1126 GCA_041554035.1 Allomicrovenator sp.
CAGACGCTGCGCCTGGTTGATGATCGCCTTTGGATCCTTGTGAACCAGGAGGATGAAGGCGATCTTTGCCATTTGGAAAACCGTTTCCGCTTTGAAGTTGGATTATTGACACAAATACCGTAAACGAGCATTGAATTTACAGGGTTGGTTTGCATTTTTTCAACGAATTGAGAAGTATCTCGGTTCGGGCCCGAAGATGGCCGCGGTTTCAGGAGGCATTGGGCGTATCATGGGTTTTCCCGGAACATGGATGACGGAAAGCGAGAGCGTGGTCTACCGCGTCGTGCCGAAATGCGCCTGCTCGACCATCGGCCAGATCATGTTCTATTCCGACCATGGCACCTTCTACGACGGCGACGTGCATGACGCGACCGAAGGCCTGCACAAGTGGGCGATGGAGGATAGCCAGCCGATCATCGAAGCCAACGTGCATGCGCACAAGTCCTATGCCTTCACCGCGGTGCGCAACCCCTATACCCGGGTGCTCTCGTCCTTCTTCGACAAGATCTGTGGCATCCAGCGCAACGGCAAACGCTACCGGGGCAACCTCGTGCCGCTATTGATCCAGAAATACGGCATCGAGGTGGGCACGCCGGAGGATGATTTCGAATTCGACCAGGTCCGCAGTTTCCGCCGCTTCCTCTTGTTCGCGCGCGACACCATCCGCTTCCGCCGCCCGATGGACCCCGACATTCACTGGACTGCGATGTCGGGCCATATCTCGACGTTCATCCACAACGGCGGCAGCTACGACCACATCTTCCACATCGAGAATTTCAACGAGGGCATGCAGGTGGTCCTCGACAACATCAAGACCAGGAAGAAGGTCAACCTCAAGAAGATCCCCCGTTTCAACGAAAGCGAAGGCCATGGGCCGAAGCGCGCGCATCCGGTGGAGGATTACTTCGACGATCTGTCGATGCATCTCGTGCGCGAGATCTACAAACGAGATTTCGACCTGTTCAAATACGATTTCGACAATCCCGGCAACAAGATGCCCATCGGCGAGATCGACCTCGCCGAGGTCCACAAAAAGCTCGGCCCCTGACCGCACGCCTTGACAGGCATCAATGACAGGCCAGCTCCCGGGCATCATTCTGCCCCCCGGAGGTTCACATGGTCGAGA
>JBFFMO010001537.1:0-1125 GCA_041554035.1 Allomicrovenator sp.
CGAACGTTTCCTCGACGCCCCTCCCTTAGACACCTCCAGAAGGCAGCCTTAGACCTATGCACCAAGGGCGCACGCACCCATTCGGCGTGCAGTGATCGGCGATTGTGTGACAATGATCAGTGGCCGTCATAACTTGACGACTGATTCAGGAGGCACACTTGGGCAGCAAAGACAAAGGTGGCAGAGCCACCAAGAAGGTCGGCAAGGACCTAAAACAAAAGCGTCTCGACAAAAAGGCCAAGCGAGCTGCATCTGACTCCAAGCGCGATCGGGCTACCTAGCACAGGGTTCGATCCAATACCGACGCTCCCATCGTGAAAGTGGCCATGCTGGCACCTATCTCATGGCGTGTTCCGCCGCGTCACTACGGACCGTGGGAACTATTCGTCTCGCTCCTTACCGAAGGCTTGGTCGCCCGGGGCGTGGATGTGACTCTCTTCGCGACGGCCGACTCACTTACAGGAGCCCGTTTAGTCGGCACGACCCCGACTGGATACTCCGAGGACTCTGAATTGGACCCCAAGGTGGAAGAGTCCCTGCATATTTCGACGTTGTTTGAGCGAGCCGACGAGTTCGACTTGATTCACAACAGCTTCGATTTCCTACCACTCACCTTCAGCCGACTGGTGAGTACCCCCATTGTGACCACAGTTCACGGTTTTTCATCCGAGAAGATCGTTCCTGTGTTCGAGAAGTACAACTCGGATGGGTACTACGTGGCCATCAGCGACGCCGACCGAAACAAACGCCTCAACTACATAGCGACAATCCACCACGGAATCGACATGGACAAGTTCGAAATCGGGTCCGGTTCGGGTGACTACCTTCTCTTTTTCGGCAGGATCCACCCAGACAAGGGAACCACCGAAGCGATTGAGGTTGCCGACAAGGTTGGCTTGCCCCTGACGATTGCGGGGATCATCCAGGACCGAGACTATTTCGAGAAACACGTCAATCCTCATCTTGACGGTGACCGAATCCGGTATATCGGACCGGTTGCGTCGGCAGACAGAATCGCACTGCTCGGTGACGCCCGTGCCCTGTTGCATCTCATCAGTTTCGACGAACCGTTCGGGTTCAGTGTTGTCGAAGCGATGGCTTGTGGGACACCGGTGATTGCCCGCC
>JBFFMO010001538.1:0-1124 GCA_041554035.1 Allomicrovenator sp.
CTTCACACCATTCTGCTGAAAGACGCCTCGCCACACACCAACCTGGCTGTCCACGACTTCACGCAAAACATCGAATTCCGGCCCAAGCGAACGCTGGTCCTGAAAAACAACGGGGTAAAACCCGTCGGGTGTGAGCTCCCAAATCAGCAATCCCGCGAAAGCCGGCGAGTTGTAGAATCGCGGGCGAGAACCCCATGAGGCGATGATTTGGGCGGCCTCGGCGGGGATTTGTCGGGCGATTAAGGGCCTTCCCATCGAGTCCGCCAGGCTTTGATGCCACGCCCATAAAGGCTGAACCATCACGGCAAAAAACAATCCCAATATGGCCGCCATACCAAGCTTGGGAGACGCAGCGACCGGGGCACGATGAAAGAGCGCCGGTAAACATAGGAGCGCCGTCACGGGAGCGTCCAAAACCCCGGTCATCGCAACCAGCGTCAGCCCCACGACGACTTCCTCGCGCTTTAAACCCTCACGAGACGCCGTCACAGCCAAGCCAACGGCTAGAACCCCACAAACCAGCACCGACATCAGGGCCGGTGCATGAAGTTGCTCTACGACCGCAATCCAGACCTGAAAGCCTCGGGGGCTTGCAAGGGTCGCCAGAGCGAATAATGCCGTTGCGACCAAGACCCATTTGGATCGGCGAAAGACTCCGGCCACGAGCAAGAGCGAAAATCCCACCACAAACGAGACATCGACGTTCACCCATATTGGCGCCAGAACGACCGGTAGAATAAGCCATCGCGGGTCTCGCGCAGACAGAATCAACGTGGCCAAAGTCGCGGCAACAAAGACCGCTCCGAAGGTTTCAGGGCCAAGGCCCCCGGCAGATGCTGCCAAAACGCCACAAACGCAGCCCACAAAAAGTACGGCCTGACTTAATCCACGCTGGAAACCCGCCATCAGCGAGACGCCCAGCGCCAACGCCACAAGCCACATGCGAAGCGCCAAAAGCCCCGGAATATCGGCCAAGGCGTGAACCTTGAACAACCACCACTGGCTCAACCACGGCAGAATGACTGAAGGCGTGTCGACTCCAACCAGATACGAAACATGAATGGCATTGGGGATGCGCTCAAAGCCGTCGGCAGCGCGGCCAAAGGCCAGATGCCACCACAGCA
>JBFFMO010001539.1:0-1123 GCA_041554035.1 Allomicrovenator sp.
AAGACCCTCGGGAGAGATGCCCAGTTCACTCAATTCAGCCATCACGGCTGCCATTTGCCCCACGGCGTGTTCGACCATCGCCAGAGGTTCAAGGGCCATGGCAAGTCGCTGGTGCAGAAAGGCCATCGACCCTGGATCGGGCATCGCCTGGGCCCGTACGATCGTGCGCCGAAATTCTTCGGCTGCGCGCCGGAACTCTTCTTTGGTCAGAAAGGCTTCTGCCAACTGGAAATTCAATGTGGCGATAAATTCAGGCGCCATGGAGCCGTCTTCCATCATCCCCACGCCGCGCTCAAAAGCCTCGATCGCTTCGTCGTAATGCCCCAATTGGACATAAGCCTCACCGATCTTGCCCCATGAGTTTCCGATGCCTCCGCGTGACTCTCCGCCACGTTCCTCGTAACGAATCATGAAGCGGTACGCATCCAAGGCATCGCTTGCTTGACCGTTGATCAACGCCAGGTTTCCGACAAATTCGAAAAATTTCGCTCGCGAAAGCGGCGTTGATTCTTCGGGTGGCAGAGCGCCAATTTCCTGGGCGAGTCGCTTTGCCGCGTCGATATCGCCATTTGCCAGGTGCGACATGCCGGCGATTACCCGCTCGTCAAAACCAGTCATTTCTGTCTCCGTCATAGGCCCGTTCCTGATTGAGCACGACGCTACAAGATATGGAAGTTGGCGTCAGCGCGTAATCGAGCGTTGCTGAAACTTTGCAAGCGCGGCATGAATCCGATGCTTGGAGGTATGAATGGTGAAGAAATCGAAGTCGCTGAAAATGCTGGCTGCCCTTGTTCCCTTCGTTTTGGAGTACAAATGGCGGGCTGGTTTTGCTGTCTTGCTCTTGATTGCCGCGAAGGTGGCGACGGTTGGCGTGCCTCTTGTCCTCAAACAAATCGTGGATGCGCTCGATGCGAGCAAAGGCGCGATATTGGCTGCGCCCGTGGGCTTAGTCATCGCCTACGGGGCGTTGCGAGCCTCGACGTCGTTGTTTCGGGAGCTTCAAACCGTGGTTTTTGCGCGGGTCCGTTACGGCATCATGCGCTCGATGTCGGTCAAATTGCTGAACCATCTTCATACCCTGTCGTTGCGTTTCCACCTCGATCGCAAGACAGGCTCCATCACT
>JBFFMO010001540.1:0-1122 GCA_041554035.1 Allomicrovenator sp.
CCCAAACCAAACCTGCGGGGAATCGTGTTGGGTTTTGACCTTATACGGTGTCAAAAACGCGGTGTCTAAAGTACCGCAAGGCTCAGGATTGGTAGCCGCCGAGTTTGAGGCGTAGCGGAAAAAACCGACGTTAATCGCCCCACCAGCGACCAGAAACCGATTTGGCGTTTCAGGAACATGAGAAAAATCCACGCCCGAAACATCCTGCCCATCGATCGAAACGAATACATTGCCCGCTCCCAAGGTCGGCGGGGTGTTCAAGAGCAAAGTGCGGGACGAGTACGTGCGATTGGCGGCGACCTCGGCCCCCTTTTTCGAAAAACCAACCATCACGGCTGCCGGAGTACCGGGAACAAAAGCTGTCTGAACCTGGTCATCCGCTTCAATCACCGCAGCACCATCCATAGCCCGCACACAACGAGCCTGCCCCTGACCTTCGCCCTCGGTACAGATGGAGAGCGCCAGCTCTGTCGGCCGCGATTCCGCGACCAAAAACCGCACCGGAGCAACGGTCGTGAGCAACGAAATATCGAATGATCGCGTGAATTCGCCCAGTGATACTACTGGAATCGGGGCCATCGCGGGCAAAACACGGTACGCGCCAGCCTCTTGAACGACAGTAAAAACAAACTCAGTGTTATAATCCGCCATCACGACCATGACGTCATCGCGCCAATCCACCTGCAAACCGCCCTGGCGCAAGGGTGTGGGCATTTTTCTGTCGTCCAGCTGCGTTTCGAGCTCTGCGCATAATTGATTATTCGTCGTGTTGTTCGTGACGTTGTTCGTCGTGTTATTCGCGACGTTGTTGGTGCTGTTATTCGTCGTGTTATTTGTGACGTTATTCGTCGTCGCGTTGTTGGCGATCGACGAGTCTTCGAGATCGTCCAAGGATGCCGAGAAGACGCAGCCCGACATCGATACAAAACAAATAGCCAGAAAGGTCTTTTTCATGATCAGGACTCTCAAATTCCACACACATCGGCAGGGTTTACACGATATCACAGCCGAGGTTGCCGCGCTGGTCAAGGAAGTAGGGTTGGATGAGGGGTTATGCACGGTTTTCATCCGCCACACATCAGCGTCTTTAACCATCCAAGAGAACGCCGACCCGTCGGCGCG
>JBFFMO010001541.1:0-1119 GCA_041554035.1 Allomicrovenator sp.
CACCGTGGTGGTCGTGGCGGCAACGGGCGCGGCAGCGGTCGCCGCAGGCGCCTTTACAGGTGCTGCGACGGGAGCTGGTGCTGTCGTGACCGGTCGTGCAACGGGCTGTGTTCGGGCGCTCGTCGTGGGTCGGCTTGTTGCGGCTGAAATACGTGTCTGAGGCGCAGGCGCCTGGACATCCATTTCGACTTCACCAGCCAACTTGGCACCGTCATCCATGCGGATGATGGGCGCGACCAGACGGGCACGAACTCGAGAGCTCGCCGTCAGGTGGATGTATTCGGTGGCGGTGATCTCCCCGTCAACCGTTCCATCGACGCGCACGCCGCGGGCGTTGACGTTTCCGTCCACGACTCCATCGGTCGACACTGTGAGGATTTCAGAGAGGTTAATGGTTCCCACGACACGACCGTCTACGGTCAGGTCTTCGGAGCCATCAATGCGTCCCTCAACGATCGTTTCTGAGCCAATGGTGGTCATGCCGTGCCTCAATCTACGTCCATATCGATGTGGCCTTTGAAGCCTGCTCCATCGGCGATCAAGATGCGAGGCGATTTGATGTCGCCAACCATCCGACCGTTGCTGGTGATTTCGACACGCTCGCTGGCCACGAGGTTACCCGTGACCTGGCCGCTGACTTCGATGAGCTGCGAGTGAACGTCAGCCTCAACAACGCCGCCTGGCGCCACAGTGACTGTGGACTGCAACGTGATTTTGCCTTTAACGGTTCCTTCAACGACCACCGGTTCGGTGCCCGAGATTTCCCCGTCAATGACAATGCTTTTTCCGATAACTGTTTCCGACATAACTGACTCCAGTATCAAGCGTTGGGCACATCCATATCGATGTTGCCTTTGAAGCGCGCGCCTTCTTCAATGATGATTCGAGGTGCTCTGAGATTGCCTGTGACCGCGCAGCCGGTCTGAAGCGTAATCACTTCATGGGCTACGACGTTTCCGCTAAGCGCTCCGAGAACAACCAATGATTTGACATCGACATCTGCGACGACAACTCCGCCTTCCTCAACTCGGAAGACGTCAGTCAGTGACACAGTGCCTTCGACTCGACCGAAAACGGCACCAGTTTCGCTTCCGCTGATTCGACCGTTCACGACGATCC
>JBFFMO010001542.1:0-1118 GCA_041554035.1 Allomicrovenator sp.
CTTCGCTCGGGGAGTCGAGGCTGAAAGTCAGTTGCTCGAAATTCGCCGAAAATTGGTCGACGCGCAGTTGCCCTCGGTTCAAGGTTCGATGACCCCGGCCGAAAGTCAGGAATGGGCGACCCTCGCCGTTGAACTGGAACGGCTACGCGTAAGCTTTGCGGAGATGCCTCAAACGAGAGACGCGCTGGCCAAACGTGAGGACGCCGTCTTTTACGAGTTCGACCGTCTCAGAGGCCAAATGGATGCGGTGGGCCTTCAAATCGACAGCCTGCGCGCTCAGGTTGCTGGCGTTGATGCCTACATCAAGAATGATTACGGGCGTCCCATCAAACCGGACGAGCTCGCACGCATCAACGAGTTGCGCGCTGAGGCGAAAGCCAACATCGCGAACCTCGAAACGATTCGCGTTGAACTGCAGCAAGAGATTTCCAACACCCGAGACCAAATCGGGATGGGTGACGCGGTCGTGCTCGCCGAGGCTCAGCTTCGTCAGAAGTACTCCGCGGTTCTGGCTCAGGCTGAACGGCTGCTGGGCAATCGTGGCACCGACGCGGCGCAGATTGTGGCCGCTCGGTCGAAAGTTCCCGCCCTGCAGGCACGCCTCGATTCCTATTTTAACCGAATGAATGAACTCATCGGTGACAAGGTCAAAGAGGTTCGTGAAACCGTGCGAAACGAAGAAGTATTGCTTGGTGAACATCGAGCCTCTCTCGATGAGATGGTGCACGCAGCGGATGGAGGAGCAGGTGTGCTCGCCTACCTCAATTTCATGCGTGCCCGTGCTAAATTTGATGAATTAGTGTTGCGCGGCGACGTCGGACTGATTGACGTCGGTTGGCAGAAAAAAGAGCGCATGTCGAACAAGATCAACCAGCTCTTCGAGGACCGCACAGGCGAACTTCGTATGTTGCAGGATGCATTCGACGAGGTTCGGTGATGCGCATGGATGCAAAAATGTTGAGTCGAGACTTGCTCAGATCTGCTCTTTTCACGGCGTTGCTCACCGGGTCAACGCCGCTATTCGCGCAAGATCCGCCTGACGAAGTCGAGGTTGTCGACGAGACCGATCTCGACAAAGAAACGGCTGAGCGCGGCGAAGACATCACCAAGAAAGAAGC
>JBFFMO010001543.1:0-1115 GCA_041554035.1 Allomicrovenator sp.
AGGAAGGTCCTTGCGGAAGGGGTAGTCCAGCTGAACCGCAAGTCCCTCGGTCAACCCGGCTTCATCAAGCAGGCCAAGTTCGATCAGGGCTTCACCCAGACGAAAACCCTTATCTTTTTGAAGGCGTAGGCCTGCCTGCACCTGTTCTGGGGTGGCTTTCCCCATTTTCACTAAAAGTTCGCCGATGCGTAGTCGGTTGTACATCGGACTACTCCACGTCGTTTGTATCGTCGCCCTTAGGCTCGGAATCGGCAGGTGCTGGCGCTTCTTCGGCGCCGAGAACTCGATATTGAGGACCCACATTTTGGAACGCGTCGAGCGCTTCTTCGCGTGCCCGTTGGTCGCCCACGGCCTCGCCAATCGTGGTCTTCATGCGGTCCAACAAGCCGCTTTTTTTCTGGAAATTGATGTTCTTGACGTATTGCAGGTCGCGGCTTCCGAAAAGCTTCAGCAATTCACGTCGTTCTTCCATTTTCCGTTGCTGAATCTTTTGCATATCGCCTTCGTTTTCGATCACGTAGGGCGTCAGCATGAGGACAAGATTCTGCTTGGTTTTGATGGTGCTGGTATTTTTGAAGAGGATGCCCACGAGTGGGATATCGCCCAGAAACGGCACCTTATTCACGGTTTCATTTTCGACGTCGCGAATCAGGCCGCCGATCACGATCGTCGATTGGTCTTTCACCAAAACAACGGTCTTAATATTTCGTTTCGTTCGAATCGGAGCGCCTGCTCCAAGACCGCCAGCGCCCTTGATATCGGAGACCTCTTGGTCAACTTCGAGGCGAACAAAATCGCTCTCGTTAACCTGGGGTGTGATTCGCAGCGTGATGCCGACGTCTTCGTATTCGATCGGGCTGACCAGTCCAGATAAGCCACCGGTCAGTGAGCCAATCGCCGAGGCTGCCGCGGAGTTCGCGTCGCCACCGAGCAGGCCTGCAAGACCTGAAGCGCCTGACGACACACCACTGAGGAACGGAACGCGTTCACCGATGATGATTTCGGCTTCTTCGTTGTCCATCGTAAGGATCGCGGGAGTGGACAGGATATTGACCGAGTTGTCGGTCTGAGTCGCCTGCAAGAGCAGGGCGAATGCGGGCAACGAAATCGAGGTG
>JBFFMO010001544.1:0-1111 GCA_041554035.1 Allomicrovenator sp.
GCCATTTTTTGGGTCACAGTTGTCGGTGGGATCATCCACACAAGTCAGGCTGCCCTCGCACGGAAGGCCTTGAATTCCACCGCAGAACTCAGCGGGCAGGCAGGTGTTCGGCGCAACACACCGTCCATAACAAGCATCGACAACCTCGGGGACGAGTCCGCCGGGGCAGTTTGGCTCCATCTCACGGCAGGTCAAGAGGCTGCCGTCGCCGCAAGTGAAGGGTAGCGCGCAGGTCGTTTCTTCGACACAACGGCCGTAACAGTTGTCGACGACCTCAGCGATGTATCCCTCTGCGCACTGTGGCTCAGGGGCGCGGCAAGTCAATTCACTGCTGTCTCCGCATCGCGAAGGAAACTCGCAGGTCGTTTCGTCGACGCATCGGCCATAACATCCGTTGATCACTTCGATGACCATTCCCGTGGGGCAAAGCGGTGTGACGACCTCGCAGGTTGCTACGCTACCGTCCCCACATCCAGTCGGCTCACACGTTGTTTCGGAGACACAGCGGCCATAACATCCATCGACGATCTCGCGGATGAACCCCTCTGCACACGGCGTTGGCAGTGACTTGCAGACGAGTGTGGAGCCATCCCCGCAGTCCGTCGTGGTCTGATTATTCGTCGTGTTATTCGTCGCGTTATTCGTCGCGTTATTCGTCGCGTTATTCGTCGCGTTATTCGTCGCGTTATTCGTCGTGTTATTCGTCGTGTTATTCGTCGTGTTATTTGAATTGTTGAGGTTATTTGACCCGTTGGATACTTCAGGAGTGTCAGCGCCACAGGCACTCAGGACCAACGCCGAAGTCAGAAGAATAAGCTTTATCATTTCAGGTCCTTTCGTAGATATTCGGTGACGACTCTACACAACTTGCTGAGACGGCACCCATCTCAAAAATTATTCCACGATCGCATGATGTCCGGTCTTGGGCTTCGACATCATGTGGACGCCACTGATGGGTACGCGGGCATCCTGAGGCTGTCGCAAAAGTAGGTGACGAGCAACCGGTTTTGTGATCCAAATGGAACATGGAAGATTCTAAAAAACCGGCCCGAATCATCGAATCAAGCTTTCAACCTGAGATGTTTTCCAACTTGCCACCGGCAGGTCGGAA
>JBFFMO010001545.1:0-1104 GCA_041554035.1 Allomicrovenator sp.
TACCGAAACGGCCACGCCTATTTCGACGAGGCCGATAATAACTACAAACGGCCTTTGGTGACCCGCAAATTCGAGAGTTCCTGGGACATGTACGACCGGCACCTTTATCCGGGTGGGGCTTGCCGACTGCATACCCTTCGGCATGAACTCGGTGACGAGAGCTTTTTTGCAGGCGTTCGAGCTTATTTGAAACGTTTTGTGGGCAAGGTCGTAGAAACAGACGACTTCCGACGATGTCTGGAAGAAGCTTCCGGGCAACCTCTGGGAAAATTCTTCGACCAATGGATGTACAGCCCTGAATACCCAACGCTTGCCGTGACCTATTCTTGGGAAGCCGACAAAAAACACGTCGTCTTGGACATCCAACAAAAGCAGGTCAGCGACGAAGGCAAAGGCCTTGTATTCGACATGAACCTTGAGTTTGGTTGGGGTCACGGTGAAAAACGCGGCACCTCAAAAATCCGTCTCAACCGCGCTCACCAACGAGTTGTGCTTGCCATGGAAGAAGAGCCCGACTTCCTGACCGTGGACCCCGATGGGCATACCCTCCACAAATTGGATTTCAATCCGGGTCAGCCAAAATTGGTGCGAGAACTCGAAGCAGGAACACTCCTGGGACGAATTCACGCCGCCCACGAGCTCGCCAAGAAACCAAGTGCCAAGAATATTCGTTTGATTTTGGACGCATGGAAGCGCGAGACGTTCTGGGGAGCCAGACAACAATTTGTCAGTGCGCTCGCGAGCGCAAAAACCGCCGAAGCGATCAAAGCCTTGGCGCATGTCGTCGAAGAGGAAAACGACCCGATGGTCATCGACCATGTGATGGTGCGGGCAAGAGCGATTCAGGACCCGACGCTTAGAAATGCGATCGACCAGCGACTTAATCGTGGTGACCTTCCCTACTGGGCGTCACGCAACGCGTGGTGGGGCCTGGGGATGGAGCGCGAAAAAGCTCCGCTGGACCGACTTGAACACGCCGCGCGCGGTAAGGGATGGTCTGGGATCGAATCCGCAGGAGCCATCGAAGGGCTGGCCGAAACACGCAACCCCGAAGCGGTCAATATCCTGATGGACCTGGCGCAATGGGGACAAAGCACCCACAGA
>JBFFMO010001546.1:0-1104 GCA_041554035.1 Allomicrovenator sp.
CAGATCCTGAGTTGGCGCACCACTGTGCCGCCTTTTCCCGCCGCTTGGCGAGCGATTCTCGAAGAGCGATACCCGGCGTATTTGGCGATGGACGCCGAGGATCGGACGGTCTTTGAAGTCCGCCTTCAGCATTTCGTGCTCAAGAAAAACTGGGAGGGTGCTGGCGGCCTGGAAGTGACCGAAGAAATGAAGGTCCTCATTGCAGCGGCCGCGGCTCGTATTGCGCGTCGCCTTCCTCTTGAGGTCTACGACGGACTGGAATCGATCGTGATCTACCCTCGAACCTTCGAGCACGAAGAGGGGCGCGGCGCGTATGGCTTGGCTCATCGATGGGGAACCGTTGTTTTGAGTTGGAACTCCGTAACCCACGGCATCGACATCCCTCACGATGGCAACGACACGTCGATTCATGAATTTGCCCATATTCTAGATTTTGAAGACGGCGTCGCAAACGGCACACCTTTGCTCGACGACGGCAGAGATTACGATTCTTGGGGTCTCGTGATGGGAAGGCATTTCGCCGATCTGCAAAATGGGGATCAAATGCGAAAGGTGATGGACACTTACGGTGCCACGAACGAGGCCGAGTTTTTTGCCGTGGCGACGGAGTCGTTTTTTGAGCGGCCCGTTGCGCTGAAACGTGTTGCTCCCGACCTCTTTGCGCAGCTATGTGGTTTCTATCGGCTTGATCCGACGGAGGACGAAGATGAATGACACGGTTCAACACGTGATGACACCCGACGGTTCGATTCGAGCCGTCACGATCGACGCGCGTCAGACGGTTGCAAAGATCCTCAAGGCTCAAGAGCCGGGTGACCTCGGTGAGGCTCTAGGGGAATTGCTGATGGGAGCCACCTTGGTGCGATCCACGATGGCTCCTGACCACCGATTGCAGATGACGTTGAAGCACCCCAACGTGTCCATCTATGCCGACGCCTTGCCGCATGGCAAAGCCCGTGGGTGGGTCGCAGCGCGCGAGAGCAACCTGACGAAGCCTCAATTTCAAGTGGCACGCGTCCTCGAGTCTGGCCAGGTTCACGAGGGAACGATCGAGGCCGAATCGAGCATTTCCGAGACCCTGACCACCTACATGATGTCTTCGGA
>JBFFMO010001547.1:0-1103 GCA_041554035.1 Allomicrovenator sp.
TTCTGCCGTCGACAACGATTGCGGCCCGACGTGTGGCAACACGATCGTCGAGCAAGGCGAGACCTGTGACGGCAACTGCCCCGCGAGTTGCAATGATAACGTTGCGTGCACCGCGGATTCGGTCTCGGGTTCGGCCGCCCAGTGCAACCTGCAATGCACCAATTCCCCGATCACCGCCTGCCAGTCCGGAGACGGATGCTGCCCCACGGGATGCACCTATCCGACCGATCAAGACTGCGCCTGTCAGCCACTCGCCTGTGGTGTAGCGGGGCGTCAATGTGGTGCTCCTGCGGATGGCTGCGGTGGAACCTTGAGCTGCGGCACCTGCCAAAACGGGTTCACGTGCTCGAATTTCAATTGTGTCGCCACGGGCGGTCCTTTGCCTGTTGGCTCGGCATGCACCGCCCAGTCGACGTGCGCGGGCGCGATCGCGCCGTTTTGCGTGTCGAATGTGAACTTCACAGGTGGCTACTGTTCCTCGGAATGCCAGTTCGACAACGATTGCGCCTCAGGCAGCCATTGCGGTCAGAAAGACGCAAACGGCAATGGGTCGTGCCTGAAAAATTGCGCATCCAACTCAGATTGTCGGTCTGGTTATCTGTGTTTTGATCAGGACAGTGACGCCAACAGCAGCAAAGAATGCATGCCCGCCGGCGTTGGAACGACGCCCATCGGCGGGGCCTGCGCAACCTTCACGACGTGTGATGGAGGCACCGACGCCATGTGTCTTCTGGGAAATGATTGGCCAGGCGGCTACTGCTCCGAGGAGTGTTCGTTGCTGAATCTGTGCTCGAATGGCAACTGGTGTTATCCGGACTCGCTTTTCGCCACTTCGGGCTTTTGCGTCGACGCTTGCACCACCAACGCAAATTGCCGTTCAGGTTATACCTGCCAGCAATTCGACGGGCTCTTTGGCACCAGCGGAACCTATAAGGGTTGCCTCTAAGTCAAGGATTCCAACGACAAGTCGGGTCATATGCGCAGGGCGTCTGCCACCTAATGAGCCACGACCGGTTGGGCAATCCACCCACCGTACTCGCCACCCAGCTCACGCACCTTCAGGAAGAGCCTGACGATGTTGTGCTCGATGCCCACCGGGTCAA
>JBFFMO010001548.1:0-1101 GCA_041554035.1 Allomicrovenator sp.
CGTACCGGTTTTCCAAAACACTCGCCGGCCAAACGGATTCACGAGCCTTCGGGCGGCAAAATCCGGTCGATCGCGAGCTTGCAGAATTTGGGTCACAGTCCAGGAGGCCCCCGGCGAATAAACCTTGAGGTCGGCCACTGGAGTCGAGAAGACCTGTGCCGGCCTAGATTGCCCCCCACGGGCCAGCGTCGCGTACATGGCTGCAACTTCCAGCGGAGTCAGCTCGACCCCACCTACCGCCGCTGTAAGGCCGTACCAGCCGGGAGTCGTCACCACATGTTCAGCACCCATCGCCATCAAGGTGCCGATAAAATTCTCGACTCCGACTTCGCGCAGCAACTCAACAAATGGAATATTGAGGGAGCGAACAAGGGCATCGTCGAGCCGCACAAGGCCCGAGAATTTTCCGTCGTAGTTTTGTGGGATATAATCTCCCGATTGAAACGGGACATCCGGCACCAAATAACGAGGAAGCGCGATTCCCGCATCCATCGCCGAAGCCACGATAAACGGCTTGAGCAGCGAACCGGGAGACCTTGGCACATCAAATCCGGGGATCTGCGCGCCGGGTGAATCGTCGTAGGCAAAACCACCGATAAGGGCGCGAACCTCGACGGACTGCGACTCAATGACGACGACTGCGGTGTTATTAACCCCGACTCGCTGAGCTTCCTCCCGACGCCGTAAGACCAAATCTTCGACCATCCTCTGGGTCGATTCATCCAAGGTCGTCTTGATTCTGATTCGGTCTGGGAACTTGCTTCGCGCCCAGAAGGCGACGTGCGGGATATCGCGTGGGAAGGAGTGCAAGTGTGTCGGGACGTTGGACGCTAGAATCTGAGCAAGAACCTCTTCTGGCCCAACCGCGCCATCGCCCTTTCCTCGTGGAAGCAATCCTTCATCCAGAAGCCTGCGTGCGATTCGATCCCGAGCCGTCTTCAGGCTGAGTTCGTTTTTCGACTCCGGATAACGAGCCGCTGGGCTTTGAGGCACGGCCAAAAGCACGGCGATTTCATCCGCCGTCAGAGCGCTCGCCGAGTGCTGAAAATACGCCCAACAGGCGGCCTCGATACCCTCGATATTTCAACCAAAAAACACCAA
>JBFFMO010001549.1:0-1100 GCA_041554035.1 Allomicrovenator sp.
ATCGGTCCCCGAGATTGTGCTCGAAAGCTTGAGTTCGGCAAAACCAACGCTCGAATTCGCAAGGTGCACCCGCAAAATCGCGGTGTCGGGAGTGTTGTCGGTGGGTGAATACTGGATGCTTACCGTGCGTTGGCCCTGACGAACCAAATCACCCACGGCCAGATTCACAACTTGAAACTCAGAGCTTCCTTCCCATTCCAGGGACTCAACGGCACTCTCTTGGTCAGCTTGGAAGATCAGCGTGGCTTCCAAAAGGGTGGGTTCGCGGGCTGGAGTGAACGAAAACGCGAGAGATTGAGGCTCAAAATAGAAGGGGCCACAATCCGTGCATGGTGCATCCGCGTCGGCACTTGAAGTGTCGGCAGTCGACGAATCAGGAACCCCCACATCGGGGCTAAGCATGCCGCCTGGCGCGCAGGCCTTGGAGATCGGGTTAAACGTCTCGCCCACAGCGCATTGGGTTGTGGTGCCTGCGGTGTCGTCGGAACAACCCACAAACGCGAAGAACAAAACAAAAAGCCAGATAACGCGCATGATAACTCCAGAATCAACCCGCGGATTCTGGCAGACGCAGCCCATGCCTTCAATAGCGGTGGTTATTTAGGGTTCCAGTTCACCGGACACGACACGCCGGTGCCCCCGATTCCACAATAACCGTTCGGATTTTTGGACAGGTATTGTTGGTGGTAGGGCTCGGCAAAATAATATTTCTCCAGCGCACTGATTTCGGTGGTGATTTCGCCGAATCCACCGGCTGTCAGTTCGGCCTGGTAGAGGTCACGCGCCGCGAGAATCGCTTCAAGTTGGGTGTCCGAAGTCCCGTAGATGGCCGAGCGATATTGCGTGCCCACGTCGTTGCCTTGCCGCATGCCTTGAGTGGGATCGTGGTTTTCGAAAAACACCGTCAACAACGCATGCAATGAGATTTTTTCGGGGTCAAAAACCACCCGCACGACTTCGGTGTGGCCCGTGCGGCCCGAACACACTTCTTCGTAAGTTGGATTTGGGGTTGTACCCCCGGCGTACCCGGCCGAAGTCGAGATCACGCCCGGAAGCTTCCAGAAAATGCGCTCCGCACCCCAGAAACATCCCATGCCAAA
>JBFFMO010001550.1:0-1096 GCA_041554035.1 Allomicrovenator sp.
ACTCACCATATGGGCCGACACCAACCAGCGGGTCACCTTCGACCAATGGGTGGTGATCCGGAACGCCGTAGACTGCCGTCGATGAGATATGAATGAATCTATCTATTCCATGCTCACGCGAGGCTTCGAGCATTATGCGTGTGCCATCCACGTTGGTTGAGTGAATCTCGGTAGGGTCCGCCAAGGGCAGCGCCGCCGCGCAGTGCACCACTACGTCAATGTCCTCAAATGCGGCTTGATGCAGTGACCGGTTTCGAATGTCACCCTGCAGAACCGAAATTCGAGCAGCCTCGGGATAGTCGAACGGAGCGATGTCGTAGCTCCGAACCTCGTGACCTCGCTCGAGGAGATATCGCACGAGGTTAATCCCCATAAATCCTGCACCGCCAGTGATTAGGAAATGCTGCTTGTCCATGTCGTTCTGCCATCGCGACGCGCAAACTGAGGGCGCCGCTGAATATATCCCCGTTAATCTTGGGCTCTTAATCGTCTCGGAACATGATTCAGGTCAAACCCCTGCGCATGGACCTTGTCGCTAAAATTCCTATGCTTGAAGGAAAGACACCAAATTTGCAGTAACGATCAGGCCTGAACTCGCACAGAACGCATGGACGTAGATGCCCCTGAAGAAATCTCTGTAGACGTCCCCCTTGTCGTGGATGTGGACCGAACATTGCTGCGAACCGGGCTGGCGTACGAAACGCTTTGGGCGGCGTTTGGTCGCGCTCCGCTTCGGACCCTCCAGTGTGTTTTTCGCAATGCACGTTCTCCAGCGCGCTTGAAGCATGATCTGGCCAACATCGCCACACCACGCGTCGAGTTGTTGCCAATCCAGGAAGAACTTAGGGAACATATCCGCTTGGCAAAGGAAAAGGGGCAAGACGTGCACCTGATGACGGAGGCGTCCCAAAGCATGGTCGATGCCATTGCAAAACGGCTGGACCTACCTGGACCACACTTCGGCTCGACATTTGAACACATCCTCGCTGACGAAGTGAGAGCAGAGTTTCTGACGAACCGCTTCGGTCGCAAAGGCTACGACTACGCCGGAAAAGGGTTCCAAGACTTGCCGTCATGGGTTACGGCGCGCAAGCGC
>JBFFMO010001551.1:0-1096 GCA_041554035.1 Allomicrovenator sp.
AAAAACGTCAAGCCGAGTCCCAACATCGTCGGGCTCGACTTCAAATTCAAACGAAATAGGATGGGTGCGTGGAGGTACCAGAATTACCAGATGGGGCTTTCGATGTGACCCGTGTTCGCAAACACGATGTCGATAAAGGCTCGCTCAAGGATATTGGTATCATTGAGAATTTCTTCACTGACATATGTCGAGAAGTGCGAGCGGGCTTCGTTCATAATTCCGTGAAGTTCGTCGAAAAGAGTATCGTTTCGGATACCCGTTTCAATGCGCTTCTGGATGTCCGGATAGATCGTCATATCTGATGCAATCACGCGGGCGCGCTGGGCAGCTTTTCGTTCGTCAGAAATCTTGCTCATCGGATTCTCGCGGTCGAGTCGGAAATGAAGGGCCGGAACACTTGAAAAACTACACTATCACGGCTCACTCAGGAAGCGAAAATACTCGTCGATCAGCTCGTCCTGCTGCACATCGAAGACCCGAGCGATCTCGCGCAGGTAACCACGAAGGTAAACCGGGCGTGGAAGAACCGCGGCGTCGCCGTCCTCGATCGCGGACAAATACTTGATGCCAATATGGGTGCGCAGGCTGAGTTCCTGCAACGTCATCTGACGTTGGCGCCTCAATGTCTCGATCGTTTTGCCGGGATTGGTGCCACTCGTGCGTGGTTTCGGGGGCACTGCGTCGACAGGAGTCTTGGTCGGCTGAGACCGCTCCGGGATGCGTTCGGGGCGCGGTGGCTCAGGTGGAGCGTGGCTGGCGACTTCGTGGTTGTCCGTGGTCATCGTCAACACCTTTCTGTAGGTGTTTTCGAGCTGGTCTGCGATTTGAAGACGGCGTTCAGGATCCACAAACACGAGCGAAATTGCGGTTTCCCGGCGATAGCCTTCCCATAGCCGGCGACACGCCTGACGGACTTCGTTGCGGCCGGTTTCGAGACTCAAACCGATTTTTCGCGACGGGTGGGTATCGGCCTGGCGTGGCACGGGACGGGGGTATTTCGCGTCAACCACACTCAAATCGACCAGATAGCGGCCCAGACTCTCGATATCATTCGACAGGGCTTCTTCGCCGCGGACCGAGTGTCCACTTCCGGCGG
>JBFFMO010001552.1:0-1094 GCA_041554035.1 Allomicrovenator sp.
CGCGGATTATTTGATCAGGCCGCGGATGTCCGGATGGCGGCATGCAAGGCAGTGGGCGAACATTCGCCGGAAACCTCGACCCCCGCGCTAGCCTACGCACTGCAATTCGACGACGCACTGGCAGACTGCGCCATGAAATTTGTCGGAGCGGCCGCCAACGACATCACGATCGATTTGCGAACCGCCCAATGGGAAGCCGAACTGCTTGAGATGAGCGACAACCAAGAGTCTGAGCGCGCCTGTCGCTTGGCCCGCCGACTTTATCACGCCGACCGAATTGGCATGGGTTCAGCCGTTCCCCGACTGCTGACCTGCGCCACCGACTCTGGATCAGACGCTGCCAAAGAATGTTGTGCACAATCCCTGATCTCCGCCATGGGCGACGCCCCCAGTGTCGCGGCGCTGCTGCCCTCACCTGCGGCTTTTGCGGCGACCTCGTTCGTCGAGCGATTGCCGGCCTACATGAAAGCAACCAAGTCCGCCCCAAAAAACTCCCTTGAGATCTCACTGGGCATCAATTCTCCGCCCATGCGGGCATGGTCGATTCGCTCTGCCTGTGCTGCCATCGTCAAAACCCCAGATGTGCGTGACGCGATGGTCAACTCGTTGGCGGACGCCACGCAAAGCGAAGAATGCACGGGGCCTGACGTGAACGAATTGTCGTTGGTCGCGTGGGAAAACGCTTGTGCTGGCCTGAAGCCCGAAACCGAAGACACCGAAGTCGCGCTCATGGTCTGCAGGTCAGCCAGACAAAATCTTGTGGACGACTCGAACCTGTCGGCTCGACGCATGGTGCGGCGCGCCCTTGCCGCGGCCGTGGAGCCAGAACGAGATGCAAGGCTGAGCCAAGCTATCCTGACCTACATCTCGAAAAAGGCTAATGACGCCGATATTCCGGGGGCAAATGAGCCTAATACGATGAGGGACCTCAAGAATAGCATCGATCTTTACAACACCGACCACATGCAAGATGTCCCAGGCTTCATGAAGATGATCCAAAAGGCGAATTCTCAACCCGCCAGGCAAAAAGACTGAACTCTTAGCAGTGCTTTACGGGCACGATCACGCCTGTTAGAAACGCTCCCAAGTATGCA
>JBFFMO010001553.1:0-1094 GCA_041554035.1 Allomicrovenator sp.
GCCGAACTGGTGGCCAAGCGCGACAATCCGAAAATCATCACCTGGGGTCTTTGGGGAGCGGTCGCTGCGGCGGTCGTTGGTTTCACAACCCTTGTGTACGAGGGGTATCGCGGGTTCAACAACTGGTACACCGTTGGACTCGCCGTATCGATGATGACGGTGGCTCTGCTCACCGCCCGCTTTGGCCCGCGCACTTCGCTTGTGAACGTTTCGTTGGCCCGGATCGACCTCCATCGACGTCATGTCGAAGTGGACGGCACCCCTCCCCTGCTTTTTGACGATGTTCGCGAGGTGGTCTACGCGATGGTTAAGTATCCGGTCGAACAAAACGCACGCTCCGTGAAGGTCGATGCCTTCACCGTCATGCTCCGAAACGCCGAAGGAAACCTCATGCCATTGCTTGAGGCCAGCCCGGACAAGAATGAAGTTTTCCGGATTGCCAAGGCGTGCTCGACATGGACTGGATTAGAGATCACTCACGTCGGTCTTGGCGTGAAGTCCTGAGCCGTTCCTGATAGCGTCTTTCGCCATGACTCAAACCCCGCAAGACAATTTGGTTGGTCGGATCTTCTCGGACCGATACCGCCTGACTCGAAAGGTCGGTGAGGGCGCGATGGGGCAAGTTTACCTTGCTCGTCATACCTTCATGGACAAGAACGTTGCCGTAAAAGTGCTTCATCCGCAGCTGCTTGCCCACGAAGAAGTGGTCGAGCGATTCCAGCGGGAAGCTAAAGCCGCAGCTCATATTGAACACCCAAATGTCTGCGCCGCGACAGATTTTGGCCGCTACGGCGAGGGCGGGCTCTTTCTGGTCATGGAATGGCTGGACGGCCGATCACTTGAAGACGTCATTCTTCAGGACGGCCCGCTGCCTGCTCAACGTGCGATTCATATTGCGATACAGGCCGCCGAAGGCGTCCAGCGTGCTCATGAGCTTAAGATCGTGCACCGTGACCTGAAGCCGGCCAATATCATGCTGGTCACACGTGACGGCGATCCCGATTTTGTGAAAGTCACTGATTTCGGCGTGGCTCGGGTCCCGATCGGAAACACGAGCAAGCTTACGCAGGCCGGTACGACGTATGGGACTCCGA
>JBFFMO010001554.1:0-1093 GCA_041554035.1 Allomicrovenator sp.
CGGCCATCACACGCCGTTTTCCGGAAATCCTCACGAAGTGATGGGGACGACTTGTTTGGTGGCCATCATTCATCGCGGAATCGTGACTCTGGCGTCGTTGGGGGATAGCAGGGCTTACCTTCACACGGCGACCGGATTGGAGCAGGTGACGGCGGACCATAACTTGTGGTCGCTAAGCATCATTGAGGGTGTTCCTGCGGACAACGCGTTGGCCATGCCACACGGCGATGCGCTTGCTCGTTGCCTTGGAACCTTCTCGATTTCCGAAGGCATGCTCAGGGCAGTTCGGCCTGAGGCGGATTTCTTCAGGTTCTCGACGACACGCGGTGACGCGTTGTTGATGACCACCGATGGATTGGTTGACTTCGCAGGTGCGAACTCATTTGCAGCCGAAGACAATATCCATGCGGTGTTGACCTCCGAGCCCGATCCCGCGCTTGCATGCTTGGAATTGGTCCTGCTGGCCAATCGCGGCGGCGGTGGCGACAATATCGGCGTCGGCATCATTCAGTTCTTCTAAGAGAACTGCCCAATTTCAAAGCAGGCATTCTTCGCGAAGGGCCTCAACGACCTTCTACCCGCGCGGAATCGCAGTGCGGGCAAGATGAGCCGGTCTCTTTGGCTTGACGCCAGAAATTCTGGCAATCGTTTTCGGCCGGTTTTGCAATTCCTCCGATTCTGCGATTGGTGCACAGGCCCTATGGCCTGCCTGTGATTCCTGCGATTCTGCGCTTGGTGCGCAGGCCCCTATGGCCTGCATGCGATTCTGCGATTGGTGCGCAGGCCCTATGGCCTGCATGCGATCCCTGCGATTATTCAAACACATGCGAGCCATAAGGCTCGCAGACCAATCACAAAAACCACCTCTTTTTCGCCCCTTATGCGACGGCCTCAAGATGCCGGCTTACCTGAATCATGGTGTAAACGTCATCGTACCTTACAGAAGGCGCTCGTCGCGCTGTGCTTCGGCCCATTTCAGGGTTTCGCGGGGCACCCAGTGTTCGGGTGGCGTGGGGCGTTCCAGTTTGTCTGTGAAGGACGGATGGAATTGTTCGATCCACTGAACGGTGTCACGCAGAGTCGCCGATGGGTC
>JBFFMO010001555.1:0-1089 GCA_041554035.1 Allomicrovenator sp.
AAGCACGCCGATTCACGATTTTCTTCACATTTGGCATGATCGTTGTATTACTCATAACCGTACTCGATTCACACCATAGGAGAATCCATGTTGAAAATGTTCCGTACGAAGAAAAAAGGTTTCACCCTTGTCGAGCTGATGATCGTTGTCGCGATTATCGGTATTCTTGCCGCCATCGCGATTCCCGCATTCCTTCGATACATCAAGAGCTCGAAGACTGCTGAAGCCGAAGCAACCATGAAGAAAATGTCGGAAGGCGCCAAGTCGTACTTCTCGTCAGAGCAGCGCTATTCGCCTAGTGTTGGTGCCGGTGGTGATCAGCCTTGGCATGTTGGTAACGGAGCCGCCGGCGCCTCGGACTCGTTTGGCATGCCAGTCGATTGGACTCTTTACGCATTCCCAGGTGGCGCGGCGTATATCATGTGCTCAACCTCGGCGGGCGCAGGATCCGCATGCGCAGTAACTGACTACCCAACCGGCGGTTCCAAGAAGATCCCGGGTGTTTGGGTTGGCGCAGCAACAGCAACGTTGGACAAGGCTGTCTTGAATAAGTTGAAAGTCGGCTTCGAAGATCCAACCTATTTCGCATACGAGTATGAGAGCGCAGGAGTGAATGTCGCTTCAGAAGCTACAATCAAGGCCTACGCAGATTTCAATCTGGGAGCCCCGTATCACACTGTCCAGCAGAGCATGAGTATCGATTCCCAGACTCAAGATGTTCAGACGACTCCAGCATTCGTCATCAACGAATTTGAATAATTCGTGATCGACAAACTCAAGAGGCCACTTTCGTGGCCTTTTTTTTTGTGTGACGTGTGACCGACCATGTTGATATCCAAACCAATTGCGAAACTGATTGCGGCAGGGGGGCTGATTCTGACCCTAATGTCTTTTCTCAACTCCACCGTCGAATTCGAAAAGGCAAACTTGCGTTTTCGTGAGGCATCTTGGCGCGGAGCCGCGCTGCCGTCGTCACAGACAGTATCTACGATGCTATTCAATTTCGACACGTTCGGTGCCGATATCGCGTGGAGTTGGACAGTCGTTGAAAGTGGAGAGGCGCGGCGCGCCGGGCAAAGTTCAGACTTC
>JBFFMO010001556.1:0-1087 GCA_041554035.1 Allomicrovenator sp.
GGTCGTCGGGAGGTATCAGCTTCTCGACATGATCGCCCGCGGGGGGATGGCGGAGGTCTACAAGGCGAAGTCGTTCGGGGTGGAGGGATTCGAGAAGATCTTTGTGATCAAGATTTTCCACCCTGCATTGACCGCCGACCCGACCTTCGTGGAAACGGTGATCGAAGAGGCAAAACGTACGGTGACTTTGGCCCATGCGAATGTGGCTCAAGTCTTCGATCTCGGACTTGAAGAGGAATCAGGGCAGTATTATGTCGCACAGGAATACGTGTCTGGCTTCGATCTGAAGCGAATCTTCAGGTTTGGAGAGTCCGAAGCACGTCCATTGCCTCCAGAACTCTCGGTCTTTATCGCCGGCGAAATCTGCAAGGGCCTGGACTACGCCCATCGACGAAAAGATTATAATTTCAACAACCTGAACTTGGTGCATGGCGATCTCAAGCCCGGCAACGTGATCGTGTCGTTTGAAGGCGATGTGAAGCTCACCGATTTCGGGATGGGTCGCGCGCTCAAGATGACTCCAGAGCTCGATAATGAGGACGCGATCATGCGCTACCTCTACACGGCGCCGGAGGTGGCCCAAGGCAACCCGGCGACCCAGCGTTCGGATGCTTTCGCGCTCGGTTTGCTGATGTACGAGCTGCTTTGCGGCCAACACCCCTATCGACACACGGATCCAGAAACGGTCCGAAACCTCGCAGCACGCGCCGAGATCACCCCGGCAAGCAGCTTCCCGAACGTGCCCCGCCCCGTCGCATCGCTGATCGATGCGCTCCTCGTCACGGACCCCGCGGCTCGAAGCACGACCGCGGGACAGGCCTACGAGGAACTCGCCGGTTATATCTTTGGGAACAATTTGCGCGCGGACTCGCGGGCCCTTGCGCTCTACATGCAGGAACTTAGACGTCTTGAGCAACGGGGCGCCCCCGTAGAAGCGACGGTGGAGTTTGGGCTCCAAGAGATCAGCCTCTCCGAAATCCAGGTGCTGAGCGAGGAAGGGACGGGAATCGCTGACGAAACCAACGCTGAATTGCCCTCGTACAAGATCGCACAGGCGATGGGAAAAGACGTTCGCCCTCCTCTGCCA
>JBFFMO010001557.1:0-1086 GCA_041554035.1 Allomicrovenator sp.
GAAAAAGCCTATCTTGTATGGGCTGCGCTTTGGTTGGCAGGCGATCGTCGCTACGAAAAGCAGCTCAAGGATATCGACGTTTCATCGTTCGAAAACGTCCGTGGCAATCGATGGACGTATTATTCGGATGCACGTCGCCGCGGGCTTGTGCTCTCGATTTTCTTTGATCTCTTCAAGAATTCGCCCGAAGCCGAGCCGCTGGCTCAGGCCATCGGTCGCCACCTGGCCGAAAAGACCTCGTCTCATTACACGACGCAGGAAATCACGTGGGGCGTGACGGGTCTGGGCAAGTGGATTCAAGGCAAGGCGTCGTCGTTTGGCGTGCCTGAGCTCACTGCGAACGGCAAGAAGCTGAAGCCGGGAACGGTTCCTAAATCGGGCAATGACCGGACCTGGTCGCTCTATCGCGCAAGCGAATACGGCGCGCTCGATTTGTACCTTCCAAAGGTCGACGGGAAAGTCTTTGCAATCATCAGCACCGAGGGCGTTCGCTCCAACAGCAAACCCCGCACGGGTGGGGCAGGCCTCAAGGTCTCGCGGACCTTCCGAAAATTGGACGGAACCGAATTGGCAGTGGATGACCATCGCCTTGGCGACCTGATTTACACCGAGATTGTGCTCAAAAACGAATCGGGTCGGAAATTGTCGAATCTGGCGCTGGTGGACCGGTTCGCCGGTGGTTTCGAGGTTGAAAACCCTCGGCTTAACCGAGGTCAGACACCGGATTGGGTGAATGCCGAGGACCTTTGGCCAGCGGAATTCATGAATATTCGTGACGACCGCATCGAGATATTTGGCGGTCTGAATCCGGGTGAAGAAGTTCGTTTTGTTTATGCCGTTCGCGCAGTGACCTCGGGCAAATTTGTGGCTCCGGGGCCAAGCGTGGAAGGCATGTACGAGCCCGAAGTCTGGGCTGCCGAAACTCCATCTCGCATCACCGTGCAGGGACCGTGGGCCGATTTCCTCTGATTCGCGCCTTTCTGGCGCGTCGGTGGGTCAAGGTCCTCGCCGTCTTGGCGGGGCTGAGCCTTGTCGTGTTCGCAGTGATGATCATTTGGGTGCCCTTGCCCGACAGATTGTCTACCA
>JBFFMO010001558.1:0-1085 GCA_041554035.1 Allomicrovenator sp.
ATAGCTTTTATCGCCGTGATAACATCAAGTGCACCCGCCGCGGCCGATGTGTTGCTCAGCATGCTTTTGGTGGGCAGTACGATAGCATCCTTTGCCGCATCGCCAAGTGCATTTCGGATCGCCGTAGCTTCTGCGGCATCGTCATCAAGTATTCCGGTGCCATGCGGAATAACCAGGTCGATCTTATCGCCCGTAATCCCCGCGTCTTCCAATGCCATCTCGATTGCGTATTGCGTGCCCTTGGCCCCGGGCTCAAGCCGGTTGAAAGCATTATTGATATTGTTGCTTTCTCCAAACCCGACGAGTTCGCCAAGTATTTTCGCACCGCGTTTTTCGGCGAATCCCTTTTCTTCCAGTACCAGCATTCCCGCGCCTTCGCCGAACACCGATCCCTTGGCATCGGCGTCAAAAGGCCTGCAAGCCGTCTCCGGGTTATCGTTGTTTTCAGTCGTCGCTCTTCCGTTAAGGCACTGGCGAAGTATCATCAATGCGTTAACCTTGGACTCGCCCCCGCCTGCAAGTGCGACATCGGCGTCATCGCGTGCGATTACCTGTGCAGCTTCTGCGATTGCGATATGTGCCCCAGCCTCACCGCACGTAATCGAGTTACTCGGGCCTCGAACATCGTGTATGATCCCAACGTGACAGGCCAGCATGTTCGGCAGATATTTTAAAAGCCAAAGCGGCGTAAGCGTTTCAAGTCCGTCCGTTCCCCATTTCTTAACGTCGAATTTCCCGTCGACTAAGCTTTTGGAAATAGAAGGTGCGATTTCTTCAAGGTCACAGCAGATCACGTTGGCACCGAAGTTGATCGCCATTCGAGTAGGGTCGACCGTAGTGTTTTCCGGATCCGTCGCTTTCGTGACCAATCCGCTCGACTCAAACGCTTCGTTTGCGGCAAGCACCGAAAGCTCGATATCACGGCACATAAGTTTTGTTGATTTGCGAAAGCTTTTTGGGACGTGTTTTCTGATGTCGAATTCACCGACCTCGCCGGCCAGTTTGCAGGTAAATCCGCTCGGGTCGAAAGATTTAATAGTGTCGATCCCGCTTTTGCTGTCCAGCAGACCCTGCCACAGGCTCTC
>JBFFMO010001559.1:0-1079 GCA_041554035.1 Allomicrovenator sp.
GTCGGACGCACTATCCGCCGTGATGGCAGATCTAAAACTCGAACCCACATCGGTCGCGACCCCAAGTCCTGAGACCGGGGAGTGGAAATTTGCGTTCGCCAAGTTCGGAACGCGAGGCTTTTTGCGCTGTTTGGTCAGCGAGGCGCCAGCGAAGGTTTTCGTCCATTTTGTGCTGCCTCATTGGACCTTGCCCGATGCTGTACGGGCGGCTGATATGTATGGCACCCATACAAATCTGTCCTGGGAAGCTCGTGAACACGACGGCGGCTTTGCACTCGTGGCAAGCCTTGGTGAGACACCGAATTGGGGTCAGGCCTTGAGTCTGGGCGGACGACTGAGTGATTTTGTCGACTCCGACCATGACGCCAACACGACCTTGGCGGCTCTTTTTCCGGCACATTTTGACGAGACAATAAAACTCTCCATCGACAGGTTTGACGGGGAAAAGGCACCAACCATCGCGAAGTCGGCTACTGAAGAGACACCGGCCGAGGATTCTTCGACGGCCGCGAAGTCGCCCTTCGAAGAGATCGGTGATGGCGAAGCCGCTGCACCCGCAAACACGTCAGGTGCTCCGAAATTTGCCCTCACGGCGAGCGGAGAAGGCGCTCAGCTGTCTTTTAGCATCGGCAGGTCAGCGAAGGCTGGCGAGCTGGCTCGATTCGCCTCAGCGCTTCGTAGGCACCTTCGGTCCTACGCCGATGTGGACGTGGATATTCTGGAACTCGAATCTGAGGACACCGTTTCGTTGGCGATTCGGGGGGCCGATTTGGCGGAGTTCTCGTCTCAACAGGCCCTTCTGGAGGCAGTTCAGCGGGCTCCATCATTTGGCCGATATTGCCGTCCACCACGATATTGACGATCGAGCGGTATTTTTCAGCCAGGTCGAAAGCCAGACCGATGTAGTCTATAGCTTCCTGGACGGTGGCCGGGGCGAGGACGATGGGGAAATAATCGCCGTGCCCGCCGCCTTTGACTGTTTGGTTGTAATCTCCCTGGGATGGTGCAATGTTGCCCAGGCCAGGGCCGCCGCGCATCACGTTAACGATCACAGCGGGTACTTCGGTGCCGGCAATATA
>JBFFMO010001560.1:0-1078 GCA_041554035.1 Allomicrovenator sp.
AAAGCGCGTCGCAGCGGGTGAGGCTTTCGAATATCTTTTTTTCTGGGGGCATTCGCAGAAGGACGGACTTACCAAAGCATGTTTGAGCCAATGGTACCCGGCGTCCTTTATGGTCGACGGCATCACCTACCCAACGGCCGAGCATTGGATGATGGCGGAAAAAGCTCGGTTATTTGACGACCAGGAGACTCTGGCGCTGATTCTGCAAGCCAAAACCCCCAATGACGCCAAAAGCCTTGGCAGAAGGATTAAGCCCTTCATTCACGAAAGATGGGTGAATCGTCGTTTTGACGCCGTGATCGAGGGCAACCTCGCGAAGTTTGGTCAAAACCAGGATCTGCTCGGATTCCTCTTGGGAACCGGCGACAAGATCTTGGTCGAGGCCAGTCCGAACGACACCATATGGGGAATTGGCATGGCTGAATCCGACCCTGCTGCCCTGTCGCCATTGACCTGGAAGGGCCTCAACCTGCTCGGATTCGCGTTGATGGAAGTCCGAGCGGCCCACCGCTAACGACCCATCGCCAACGGCTCACGGCTCACCGCTCAAAGCTCACCGTTCACTGTAGTCAGTTGATTTCAGGTTCTTTCAGATCACTTTCAGTTGGGTCTTGGGTACGGTCCTCTCGTCAAACGAATCTTGTGAGGACCAAAATGAAAACCAAACTGCTTTCACTGCTTCCCCTTCTGCTTGCTGGCGCTTGCGCCGTCACCGATGACGCTCCGCTTGAGCAAGTCGACCCGATCGACGAGTGCGTGTATTGCGATAGCCGAGCCGATGCGTTTGGAATCGCTCGAGACAGCTACCTCGCCTACGGAATCGTCGCCGTCGCCAATAACGCAACGTTGGTCGAACTTGATGACGACGTGCCCTTGGACGTTCGCGCTGCAAAGGGCATCGTCGCTGGTCGCCCCTTTGAATACATCGAGCAGGTCGACACGGTTTCCTATGTTGGGCAGACCGCATTCACGGCGCTCGCTCGCTACGCTGCGGATAACGGATATGTGCCGTTCTGCGGCGACGGTTCGATTCAGCCCATCTTGGAAGCTTGCGACGACGGAAATTCGGTCGACAACG
>JBFFMO010001561.1:0-1078 GCA_041554035.1 Allomicrovenator sp.
AAACCCGATATCGATCAGAAACGGATTGGTCATGGTGCCCGCCATCGAGTCACCAAGTTTGAACGTCAGCACAAAGAGAAGGATCAAGCCCCAGGAGGGCCGGGACAAAAAATCGCGGAAGGGGCCAATGATGCCTTCGACGATATGGGTGCGAAGCGCTGTCTCGGGCTCGAGTTCGACCGGAGGTCTGGAGACCAGAAGCGTGGTCACGATGCCAACGCTCATCATCGCCGCCATGGCCAGATACGTCGTCGTCCAGCTTCCACTCCACGTCGCCATGTAGAGCGCACCAGCCCCCGCAACGAGCATCGCGATGCGATAGCCAAACACCGCCATCGCCGCTCCAGATCCTTGGGCCTCGTCTTCGAGGAGTTCGACACGATACGCGTCGATCACGACGTCCTGGCTGGCTGAAAGTGTCGCGACCACGATCGCCAATACCCCCGTCCAGAGCGGGGCAATGGCCGGGTTGGTAAGCGCGAGTCCGGCGATGGTGGCCACTAACCCAAGTTGGGTAAGGAGAATCCACGCCCGCCGATTTCCGAGCATCGATGCCAGAACCGGAATCCGCACCCGATCAAGGAGCGGGGCCCATAGAAACTTGAGATTATAGGGAGTCGCCGTCGCCGAAAACAAACCCACGGCTTTGATGTCCAGGCCCACTTCCATCAGCCAGAACGTCAGCGTGCTGTAGACCAAGAGACGGGGCAGTCCGCTGGCGAAACCCAGAAAAAACAGCCCAATCATTCGCCCTTCGAGTCGCGAAGAAGTCGATATTGTGTTCAAGTTTATGCCGGAGCTTGAGAGCGTGAGAAGACGCCTGGCCATCAAAATCGTAAGATACCACGGGGAATTCGCCGCTTCTATGCCATAGCAGCCGGCCCTACGACAACGTCATTGCGTCAGACCAGATTCGAGACTACTCCTTACACAACGTCGCAAATGCAATTGGGCGAGAACTTGGTGAGAGACGTGCAGATGGAGCCAGAAGAAGTTGAAGAAGCGCCATCACTGCGTTCACTTGCCATCCAGGGAGTCCTGTCAGCTCTGGCAGTAGTGATCTGCGTAGTTTTGATTG
>JBFFMO010001562.1:0-1074 GCA_041554035.1 Allomicrovenator sp.
TGACCACCTGCGCCGCAAACCAGATAGATATCGGCGTCCTTTTGCAGGACGTCGTTGTAGTAAGGGGCGTCCGGATCAGCAGTGAATTCCATCATGCCCCGCGCAATGCGGTGCGCATCCTTGATGGTGCCGCTTTTCGCGATGGCCCCACTGTCACGGACGTCGACAAAGACGCCGCCGCCTGCATTGTATTTGGCAATCGCCTCTTCGGCGCTCAGGCGGGGTACTACGGCGTTCGCTTCTTGCAGAAAGTCTTTTGCAGATTTCATCGGTCGTCTCCAGTTGTCTTTGATGTTCGTAATGTACGTCACTGGCGAAAAATCACCAGTGGTGAAAAAAAGCCCGGGCGCGAAGCCCGGGCAAGTCCAACAGGGAGGTGGAGATTTACCCGATCTCCAGCGGGAACTTGGGAGGGTTTGGCGACCGGATACACGTCGATACAGTCACCAAACCATAACTATGCCACCAAACGATAGCCGCCAGATTCGGTCACAAGAAGGCGGGCATTGGACGGATCTGGTTCTATTTTTTGGCGAAGACGGTAAATATGTGTCTCTAATGTGTGCGTCGTGACGCCAGCATTATAGCCCCACACCTCGTGCAGCAGTACGTCACGGGCAACAACGCCTTCGGTCGCGCGGTACAGGAACTTCAGGATATTCGTCTCTTTTTCCGTCAGGCGCACTTTTTTGTCATCTTCTGTGATCAGCAGCTTTTGCGATGGCTTGAAAGTATAAGGCCCAAGCTGGAAAATGGCATCTTCGGACTGTTCGTGCGTGCGCAACTGGCTACGCAGGCGCGCCAGAAGAACGGGGAACTTGAACGGCTTGCTGATGTAGTCGTTCGCACCCGCATCAAGGCCATAGATCGTGTCGCTGTCGCTGTCTTGGGCGGTCAACATCACAATCGGGCACTTGACGCCCTGCTTTCGCATCAGGCGGCACAATTCGCGGCCATCGGTATCGGGCAGACCCACATCGAGGATCATAAGGTCGTAAAGGCCTTCTTTGGCCTTCACCATTGCGCTGGCCCCGTCGTCGGCCTCGAAGACGTCAAAGTCTTCTGTCATCAACA
>JBFFMO010001563.1:0-1073 GCA_041554035.1 Allomicrovenator sp.
ACGCGCGAGACCAGTATGAAATCCGCACGCACAAGCGTCTGATGGACATCGTGGATCCGACCGATAAAACGGTTGATGCATTGATGAAACTCGACCTGGCTGCGGGCGTCGACGTTCAGATCAAACTGAACTGAGGTTTGTGACATGGCAATTGGACTAGTCGGCCGTAAGGCCGGTATGACTCGCGTCTTCACTGAGGATGGTGCATCGATTCCGGTCACCGTCATTGAAGTGGAGCCGAATCGCGTGACCCAGGTCCGCACCGCGGATGTTGATGGCTATAGCGCCATCCAGGTTACGCTGGGTAGCCGTAAGGCGAGCCGCGTAACCAAGCCGGCTGCAGGGCATTACGCTAAAGCGAATGCTGAAGCGGGTCGTGGTTTGTGGGAATTCCGTCTGGACGACGAAAAGGGTGATGCACCGGAAGTAGGTGCTGAACTGAAGGCTGACTTTTTTGAGGCTGGCCAGATCGTTGACGTTCGCGGTGTTTCAAAAGGCAAGGGCTTCCAGGGTGGTGTGAAGCGTCATAACTTCCGCACCCAGGACGCGACTCACGGTAACTCGCTGTCGCATCGCGCACCGGGTTCCATTGGTCAGTGCCAAACCCCTGGACGTGTATTCAAGGGTAAGAAGATGGCTGGTCACATGGGTGCTGAAAAAGTATCCGTCCAGAACCTGGAAGTTGTGCGTGTCGATAGCGACCGCAACATCATCTTGGTGAAGGGTGCCATCCCTGGGGCTACTGGTGGCGATGTTGTCGTCACTCCGGCCATCAAGCTGAAGAATAAGGGTTGATTGCAATGGACCTGAATGTACAAGGCGGGTCGCCGATCCAGGTCTCGGAGGCCGTATTCGGCGCCGAGTTCAAGGAAACCTTGGTTCACCAGGTGGTGACCGCATTCATGGCGGGCGCGCGTTCTGGTACCAAGGCCCAGAAGACTCGCTCCCAAGTGAGTGGTGGCGGCATCAAGCCATGGCGTCAGAAAGGTACGGGTCGCGCACGCGCCGGTACCATTCGCTCGCCGATCTTCCGCTCAGGTGGTGTAAACTTCGCCGCCGTGCCACGCAACTAC
>JBFFMO010001564.1:0-1070 GCA_041554035.1 Allomicrovenator sp.
CTCTAAAATGCCCGGTGAATTGTCTCGTTGGAAGCCAGTGTTGGCCAAGGCATTGGCCGCCGACCCAAGAGACCGCTACCAAAGCGCCGCCGAATTCGCGATCGCGGTGGTCGAACTCGCCGAGTCTCTGGGCGTGGAACCCGAGGAACTGACCTGTGCGCCGTCCGCTTCGAGGCCTGCGACCTTTGGAGCGTATGCTCTGGAACAACGGCTGGCGGTGGGGACAGGCTATGAGCTTCGAACGGCATCGCGCAACGGTGCTCACCGAGTCGTGAAAATCTACGACACTTCCATTTCGGCCGATGATGACTTCGTCGACACTCTTTTTGAGGAGGTTCGAATCGATGCACCCCAGGTGCTTTCGTTGGCCGAATTCGGTGAAGAGGACGGCCGTGCGTACATGGCCTACGACGGAGAAGCTCTGGCGTCTCTGGCAGTGGTGAAAGCCAGCGAAGGCGCGGCGTTTAAAGCCATCCTTGAGGCGTCCATGGCCTTGGAACCACTGCATTCGTGCGGTGCGGTTCATGGCGACATCATCGCGCGGGAATTTGTCGTTATGGCGGATGGAAGTGTCGCGCTTGTGGGGCTGGGCCACAGCTCGACTGAGGTCACTCAGAGTGTCGAGCTGCCAGATAGGGTGGAGGCCTGGTTGGCACCCAAGCAAAGAAAAGCATTCTGGAAATAAGTCGTTCTATTTTTGAACTCAACTCACGTCGACGACCGGATCGGCCTCTTGCGCCGATTGAATACTCGCCCACCACGCCTTCACCTGCGACGCGTTGTGGGCGAGTGGCGCTGGTGGTAGCGAGTCGATGAAGTGGCGCCCGTAGCCTTTATTTAGAATTCTAGAATCCAGAATCGCGACAATTCCCCGGTCGCTTTTCGAGCGGATCAATCGTCCAAAACCTTGTTTCAAAGTCAGCGCTGCGGACGGCACCGAAAACGAATGAAACGACGACCCGCCATTGGAGTCGATCAGGTCGAGGCGCGCCTTCGTCAGCGGATCTGAGGGGCTCGCAAAGGGCAGTTTGTCGATGATCACGAGGCTCAGCGCCTCACCCTCGACGTCA
>JBFFMO010001565.1:0-1069 GCA_041554035.1 Allomicrovenator sp.
CTTTTTGTTTGCAGGCCATCAGGCCAAATGCCGAACAAAAAAGAGCGCTTGAACCGGTCACTTTGATGAAGTCTCGTCGTTTCATGACGCGCATCTTAGGCCTGGGCGGACCTTAGGTCCAGAGCACCGACCTCATCGAAAGTCCGATGTCGAATCCGTCGATTGGGTACGAGACCTTATCGTCGTCAGAGGTCGCTCCAAATGCGTAGACGAGCGGGAGGTAGTGGTCAGGGGTAGGGTGGCTCATCCGTCCATGGTCGGTCTCAAGGATTTTCGACAGATTCTGAGAGTCACGTTGAGCCAGCGTCTTGACGATTTCGGTGTCAAACGCCTGGGACCAAGGCGGTGTTCCCTGGTTTCCCGAGCGCATCTGCGTCATGGCGTGACGCAGATTATGGGTGATATTTCCGCTTCCAAAGATCAGCACTCCATCTTCGCGCAGCTCGCGCAGACTTTGGGCTAGCGCCAGGTGTTGGGTGGGATCCAAATGGGAATTGATGCTCAATTGAATCACCGGAATATTGGCTTTCGGAAACATGTGTTTCAACACCGACCAGGTCCCATGGTCGAGCCCCCAATCTTGAGAGATCTGTGCGCGCTCTTGCCCGATCAATTTCCGCACCTTGGCCGCGAGCGTCGGAGAGCCTGGGGCCGGGTAGAGCACGTCAAAAAGCGCCTGAGGAAAACCGCCAAAGTCATGAATCGTGCGCGGCTGGGGATTGCCGGTCAGCATCGTTCCGGGGCCGTACCAATGGGCGGACACGCTCAAAATCGCCTTGGGCAAAGGAACCTTCGAGCCCAGCTCGGCAAAACCACGGCTCCAGACATTATCGTCGATCGCGTGCATTGGAGATCCATGCCCCACAAAAAGGACGGGCATGCGATGCGAAGGAGTCTCTAAAGTCTTTTCTTGAGTCATGGCGGAATCCTTTTTCTGGACGTCACAGCCCGACAGCATAAGGGCGGCCAGGCTGGTGCTTTGCGCGACGGCCGGGACGCTCAGTCCAATCAAGTGCAACATATGACGGCGATGGATCGTTTTCATGGATCCAAGATGGGGCCTGAGTTC
>JBFFMO010001566.1:0-1068 GCA_041554035.1 Allomicrovenator sp.
CTGCTTCCTCGTGTCTTGCCCAGCGCGTCCAGCTCATCGATGAAGACGATGCAGGGCGATCGCATCTGGGCTTGCTGAAACATGTCGCGCACTCGCGCGGCGCCAACGCCAACAAACATCTCCACGAAGTCGGATCCCGACAGGCTGAAAAACGGCACGCCCGCCTCTCCAGCAACGGCCTTGGCCAGGAGCGTTTTACCGGTTCCCGGGGGTCCAACCAGCAATACGCCCTTGGGGATACGTCCGCCGAGCCGCGTGAATTTCTTAGGGTTTTTCAGAAACTCGACAATTTCTTGGAGTTCGTGTTTCGCTTCATCGATACCCGCCACATCGTTAAACGTGACCTTGTTGTTGTTTTCATTGAGCAGTTTCGCTTTGGACTTCCCAAAGGTCATCGCTTTGCCGCTTCCGTTTTGGAACTGCCGCATCATGAAGAATAACGCCACGATGATGAGCATCACGGGCACCCACCACAAGATCTGTTGCCAATTGTCGTCGTCGGATTTCTGAAAAGAAAACGTCACGTTTTTCGCAGTCAGAAGGTCCTGCAAGTCCTCGCCGACCGGGCCTGTCGTGCGAAACACGGCCTTCTTTTTCTGGTCTTTGGCATAGGCCTCATCAAATTTTCCGGTGATGTCGAGATCGGAAATTTCGACCGATTCAACATGGCCTGCAGTGATTGCTTCTCGGAACTCGGAGAACTTAATCATCGGAGTGTCGCGAGCGGTATCGCTAAAGATATTTACAATCACCCCGAGCAATACGAGGACCATGGCCCCGAAAAGAAAACTACGTAGGGGTACTTTGTTCAAAACTTCGCCTCACAAAGATATCCGCCACGTGAAATTGGGCGGGAGCGCTGGATTTAATCATCAACGGGGATTTTTCCACCCGATATTCTAGGCACGGCATCCCGTGGTGGCCACCTTTTCTGAGCACCGAGCCGTACATTTAACTACAAGCATCCGGTTCGCTTCAAAATTCCAGAGCGTCGGTCTCATCGAGGTTCAGCCCGACCAGTCCTCTGGATTGTAGTAGATGCGGTCTTGAGTCAGGAGTTTCTTCCGC
>JBFFMO010001567.1:0-1067 GCA_041554035.1 Allomicrovenator sp.
GCCATGGCATTCGGCCTTTGGGACGTGCAGGCGCGTACGTCGTAAGTGGCGAACAAAACCTGAACAGCCTCTGGCATAACCCTGCCAATCTGGCGGGCATGGAAGATTTGCAGCTCACCATCGATTTGGCGCTGATCAACCTTTCCTTCGATTTTCAGCGGGCCCCACGAACCCTGGATAATGGCGACATCGAAACCTACGAAAAGGTCTCGAACGAAGCCCCGCCAAAACCTGACCCGCAGATTTTGATCGGTGGAAAATTCTTCATCAAAAATATGTCGTGGGCGTTCGGCGTTTACGCGCCCTACCTTTCGGCGCACACCTTTCCCGAAAAGGGCGCACAACGTTATGCGCTCGTCGATAACGACGGTTCGCTTGCTGGCTTTTTCCATTTCGCACTGGCCTACGCCCTTGGCGAAAATATGCGTTTTGGAGCTGGCATTCAGATCGTCCCGGCCAGCTTCAAGTTCGTGAATGTGGCCTCCGGCTACACAGGCCTTTTTGGAAAACCTGAAGATCCTGATCTGGATATCTTGAGCGAAATCACCCTCACGAGCATCCTCAACTTCTCGGGTAATATGGGCTTCTGGGTTAGGCTCGCGGATCATGTGCAAGCCGCGATCAGTGTGCAGTTACCGGTGATCTTCAGCACCGACGACTCCAAGATGCGGGCGCGCTTGCCCTCGCATCCCGCATTCAACGACGCCAAATTATCGGGTAACTCGCTGGCGGGTTCGTTGGAATTCCCGCTCGTGGTTCGTGGCGGCATTCGTTATGTGAATGATTCCTTCGATTTGGAATTGGCGCTGGTCTACGAAAACTGGTCGGCTTTTGATGAAATCCGCGCCACTCCTAACGAAATCAAGGTCGAAGGTGTCCCCGGATTGGGCTCGATTCCTGTCGGTCCGCTCTCGATTCCCCAAAACTGGACCGACACCTACAGCGTTCGTCTGGGCGGAGACTTCAACGTCGCTAAAAACCTGATTTTGCGGGCCGGATATGCGTTTGATTCGTCGGCCGTGCCTGACGAGTATTACAGCGTCTTCATCGCCGACGGGAACAAACAC
>JBFFMO010001568.1:0-1066 GCA_041554035.1 Allomicrovenator sp.
ATAGACCTCAAAATAATCCAACGCCATCGCAACGCTAAGCCCCCCGGGTGCCAACAACGCGGCCCCCATCGGGGGGTAATCACGTGTGGCGGGCGCGGCGCGGCTGGTCACAAATCCACCGAGTGACCGGCCGAAAATGCGCAAAACCAAAAACACAACAAAACCACCGTATGCCCACCAAGGAACATCAAACTGCAGATAAGCGCCGGCAAAAAAGAAGAGAACGATATAAAGCGGACGCTCCACGCCGAGCAACATCTGCTCAACACGTTCGCTCTGGCGATTGATATTCGACAGAACCAACCCCAACACAAAGTTCACAAATACCGGTGAGAGTTGCAGATAGAAGGCGAGTCCACTTGTGAACATCACGATTCCCATCAGCACGGCCAGAAGCTTGTCGTCCTCGTAATCGCGCAGCAAGAACGCCGCAAAAACCAGACCCAGGACGCCCCCCAGCGCAAGGTGGGAGATGAACCAGAAACCACCTGCCGACCATGTACCCAGCGGGATTGGGAAGAACGTCAAAATGGGTTTATTCAGACAAAAGAGGATGCCAAAAACAACCACCGCAATGGACGATGAAATTCGAGCGACGCGCAACAAATAGTGAACGCCGTCCCCTCTGGCGTGCAGATAGGCCACGAGCGAGCGAATCATCGATTGATCGGCCACCAGCCCCACTGCCGCGATGGCGAGCAAATGTGGCAGGAGCTTCGTCCACGTTGGGATATTTGGCATGTAAAAGAGAATGACCAGCGGAATGACGCCCACAAAAAGCAGCGTCGCCAGTGATATCAGCGCGGCGGGCATGAACGCCCCACGGCGGAACGCCAAGAGTCGTCGCAAATTCAGCTGAAGGCCTGTCAAGAGTCCCAGAGAACCTGTTCCCAGCACAATCGCCGGCACAAACATCCCGGTCATGTCGCGCGAAAGCAGACCAACCCCTGGCCCCAAGATCGCCCCAACGACCATGTACTCGACACCGGTCACAAACCCCAAATGCTTCTGCAACCACTCCGAGGCCACATGCGCGACCAAATAGGCGAACGTGACCACGCCTAAG
>JBFFMO010001569.1:0-1065 GCA_041554035.1 Allomicrovenator sp.
AAATGGCTGGCCGATCGTCAGACCGTCTCCGTCGCCGACAGCGAGAACTTCTTCGAAAACGATCTGTGCGCCTTTTTCGGCACCGGGAAGTTTTTCGACATTAAATTCATCGCCGGCCTGTACACGGTACTGTTTACCGCCGGTTTTAATTACTGCATGCATGGCATATCTCCTAAACGTCATCTAGCTTTTGAAGCACCACTAACATTCAGTAAGCAGCCAGCCTCAAAGGACTGGGGAAATTACAGATCGAACCCCCTGACGTCAAGCTCGTCCGGCAACTTTGTTGTCATGTTTACGCTGAGCGGCCAAAATGGCCCGCGCACTGCCTAGGGATCGCAGGTAATACTCGGCTTGAATCACCTTTTTTTGTTCTTCGGAGAGGTCCGAGTGCATGCCCGCCCGATCGCGTGCCAAACGGATATGATAAAGCGAGATCGCCGCAGCCACGCTGATGTTGAAGCTCTGTGCGAAGCCGGCCATTGGAATGATCGTATTATGATCAGAGTAGGAGAGCATCTCTTCTGACACGCCTTCTTTTTCGTTTCCAAGAACGAGAGCGGTCGGGATCGTAAAATCGATCTCGTCGATCGGAACGGCGGCGTCGAGGTGGGTGGTCACGATCTGGTAGCCCAGTCCTTTGAGATGCTGGGCGCATTTTCCAGGCTCTTGCCAAAGCGAGATGTCGAGCCATTTGTCTGACCCTTGCGTCACTCGGTTGGCCTTCTTGAACTTGATTTGGCTCTCGATGACGTGAATGGGCGAAAATCCGAGGCCCTCAGCCGATCGCATGACTGCGGAGATGTTTCCGCGATCGTAGAGGCCATCGACGACGGTCGCGATCCCGAAGGTGCGACCGCGCGCGACTTCATCGACACGAGCTCGCCGAGCGGGGGCCAACATGGGGCCGAGGGTATCGAGGACTTGTTGGGCAGACCAAAGCTCCCCATCGATGGTGAAATCTGATGGGTATGGAAACCATCCGGCTTGGGGTTCGGACGCTAATTTCTTCACGATGGCGACATCCTTTGACGGTAGAAGGGCATACGTTATGATACGCCCCGT
>JBFFMO010001570.1:0-1063 GCA_041554035.1 Allomicrovenator sp.
ACGCCTCGCTTACGCAGTTCGGCGAACCGGGTCTTGCCCCGCTTCCACTGCTTCCAGATGAAGCAGCGAAGTCGCCGCCGAATCCACGAGTCGAGTGTGGTAAACACCGACGGTGTTTCGCAATAACCGAAATAGCCACGCCAGCCCGTCAGGTAACGGGAGAGCTGTTCGACCATCCGGTCTAAGCTCACACCACGGTTGCGTTTCGTGAGTTCGCGGACACGCTTCTTAAAACGGACAACCGATTTCGGCGCAACGCGCCGTTTGGGTTGCTTGCCGCGTGTGAAGCTGAAGCCCAGGAACTTACGATTCCACGGTCGGCCAACCTCGCTCTTCGACTTGTTGACCTTCAGCTTGAGCTTCGTCGTGATGAAGCGAGTAATACTCGCCATCACCCGTTGGCCTGCCCGTTCGCTGCGGACGTAGATGTTACAGTCATCTGCGTACCGCACGAAGTGTAGGCCTCGACGCTCAAGTTCACGGTCCAAGTCGTCAAGCATCAGGTTACTGAGTAAGGGGGAAAGCGGGCCGCCCTGTGGCGTCCCCTCCTCCGTGGCACTCACCAGCCCGTTCTCCATCACGCCGGCATTCAGGAATGCACGGATGATACGCAACAGTCGTTTGTCTCCCACTCGTTTCGCCACACGTGCCATCAACATATCGTGGTTCACCCGATCGAAGAATTTCTCCAGATCGATGTCCACGGTATAGCGATTACCTTCGGCAATATACGTTTGTGCCTGGGTAATTGCCTGATGGGCTGAGCGGCCAGGACGGAAGCCGTAACGGTGCTCAGAGAACGTCCGGTCCCAACGATACTGGAGGACCTGCAAGACCGCTTGTTGGATGAAGCGGTCGAGCGCCGTGGGCACGCCCAGCTTTCGGACGCCGCCATCAGGCTTAGGTATCTCGACACGTTTCACCCAGTCCTGAATCCAGGACACGACACAGACCTCCCAGGTTAAGTTTGACAACCTTCACCGCGCACCCGCCGGATTTACAGCCCAAGCCGTTGATGGATGGAGGACTTTGTTGTGTTCGGACAACTCGTCCCACTTGGCCT
>JBFFMO010001571.1:0-1062 GCA_041554035.1 Allomicrovenator sp.
CGTGTTTCGACCCGCCATCATCGTTGGGGATTCGGTGACCGGAGAAATCGACAAAATAGCCGGGCCTTATTATATCATCAACGCCCTCGTCCTGATGCCCGCCAACGTTCCGATTCTGATGCCGGGCAAAGGTGATAAACCGCTCAACTTGGTCCCGATCGACTTTGTGTGCAACGCGATGCACGCCATCAGCCTCAAAGAGGATTCCGCCGGCCAAACGTTCCACCTTTGTGACCCCAATCCACTCTCTGCTCGAAAGGTATTTGAGCATATCGCCGAAAATGTCGGGCGGTCAGCACCCGTGGGGCGTTTCCCTTATCGCCTCACCAAAATGATTTTGAAGTTTCCCTATCTTGAGAAACTCACACGAAGTCCTCGCCAATTCATGGACGATTTCAACCACCTGACCATCTACAACTGCATCAACACGATGGCTGCGTTGAATGGCGTGAACACGTGCCCAACGTTCCCATCCTATGCAGGCAGGCTCGTGGACTACATCAAAGCCCACGACCAGACCTTCGACATCGATATGCCATCGGCGGACGAGATTCTGGGATAGGCAGCGCCAAGCGCCGCGCCACTGTCGGATGGGAGAGAAAAGCCAGCCAGGACTAGCCCAGCGCGGCTCGAAGACGTTGGATATGAAGCGAAAGGTCAGCCAGCCCTTCATGCCAGCCGATGTCTTCCGCGACGTCACGGGCCTGTTTGAAGTACTTCTTGGCGCTCTCAAAGTCGTTCGCTTCCATCGCAGCAATGGCGATATTGGTCATGATCCGACTCTGGTTGAGCAAGTCTCCCGTTCCCCGGGCAAATTGCAGCGCGGATCCAAAGTATTCGCGAGCGTTCTGAGTGTCGCGCATTGAAAGACACAACGCGCCCATATTGGACAGAATGCGAATCATGCCGCGCTGGTCCTGAATCTCTTGGGCGCGGGCCAGCGCCTGGTTCAAGAATTGCTGAGCTCGCTGGAAATCGTGCTGACGAATGAAGAGCGTTCCAAGCTGATTATACGCTGTCCAATAGAGTTTTCGGTCTTCAGGGTCTTGAAGGTTGATGTCC
>JBFFMO010001572.1:0-1056 GCA_041554035.1 Allomicrovenator sp.
CCGATGGCCAGATCCCACCAGGAGATCGAACCCACGACAACCCGCGCCACCCAGGCAACGACCATCGTGGCCAAGATTAGCCTAGGGCTCGGAAAGCGCATAAAGAGGCGAAGCGCGTCGTTCAGCGATTCGATTTTGATGGGCTTGGCCTGCGTTTGCACGTTTTGAATCGTATCACTTGCCATGTTGTCCTCCTTTCCTGTTGTTGTCGCGCATCCGCTCAGCCACCGCACGAACACGGGCTTCGCCGCGGGCGAGCAGGTCTCTGGCCTCGAGTTCAGCCTCGTCGCCGTTTGCAGCATCGATCGCGTCGGCGATCCTCGCGTGCGCATCAATGTCACGGAGTTCTTCGTTCATGATTTGGGACATCACCGCACCAAATCGTTCGTGCACATCGCGAATGGAGTTGAAGGCCAATTGGTAGGCGATGTTTTCAGATCCCAGCACCACCGCTTGCCAGAAGGCCATGTCCAACCTCTGCAGGGCCTCTACGTCTCGTTTATTCGCCCTCATCTCCGCGATGATCTCGCGCAACGACTCAGCCACATTTGGGCCGCTTGTCGCGCAACGTCGAGCGATATCCGAACCGAGCGCGGTTCGTAGCTCCATGATGCTTCGAGCGACCTCAAAATCGACCTCGCCGCTGGACTTCATCAGAAGCTCGGCCAGTAAGTCCGTGCCGGCGGTCTCGCGAAAATCAAGCACGCGGGTCGCTCCGCCATGTTGAATCGAAATCAGACGGGCCTGATCGAGCCTCTTGAGTGCTTCTCGCACCGCTCCGCGATTCACATCGAGCATTTCACAAAGAACACGTTCGCTGGGCAAAGCCGACCCGGGCTCCATCTCTCCACTCACGATCTGATTTCGAAGTTGCTCGAAGACCGCGTCCGATAAGGATTTTCGCTCGACAGGTTTAAACATGAAGGACCTCCTGAAGCCGAACACTAGCGAGAACATGTCACGTGGTCAACTGGTCACACCAGATGATAAGTGCGTTTTGTGTCGTTCATCGCATTGCTCAAAAAAAGGCCTCCAGAAAATTCCCGAAAACGTGCG
>JBFFMO010001573.1:0-1055 GCA_041554035.1 Allomicrovenator sp.
GCGGGGCCGCTGCTGAAGTCGTAGTACCGGGCTGGCATCTTCCACTGGGTGTTGATCTGTCCGTAACCGACCTGATAGGTGGCCTTATTTTGGTCCAAATCCAATCCCAATCCATCACCGCCCAGATCGTGGTTCCCAAGCACAGCATAAAACGAGAATGGCAGACCGCCGTAGGGTTCCTCGAAATGGCTGAGCCATAACGCGTCGTCGATGCTGGATACGCCCGAGCCGTAAACGTTGTCGCCAAGCAATAGACCAAAATCACACCCGCCCAGGCTTTGACACACGGTGCCCATCATCGCCCCAATTTTGCGTTGGGTCGCACTCCCCGTGCCTTGATCTCCGATGGCAACAAAACGAATCAGGTTCTCGACCGGTTTTCCCATATCCGTATCGATCACGCCCATATCTGCTGGGGGATTGCCTAAGTCGGGTACGATGCCGACATCTGAAGCAATGATCCCGACGTCTTCCGTCTTTGTGGACAAATCATCGCCCACGTCCATGAGCACGCCGTTATTGGTGGACGTGGCTGGGCCGACACAGGTCCCTGAAATCGGATTGATTTCTTGGCCTGTCGGGCAGGTTATTGCGGCTTCTTCGACGGTGTCGGAACAAGCGGTCAGGAGCAGGGCGAATAGGATGGGATGGATGGTCTTCATGCCGACCTATCTAGCGGAATTGTCCAAGAACTTCCATATCTGCCTCTAGCGCTCGACGATTCGCTCGTGATCCAGAGCTCCGTTCTGGTCGTAAAACCGAATCGTGAGGCGGGTGTCGGTCGCTTCGATCAACAAAAAACCCACCGCGTCGCTCTGATAATGGGTTGGGTTTTTGCCCTTAAGCGTGGTCGTTTCTGCGCCGGCTCCGCTCACGATGAACTGAGTTCCCTGACACTCTGGGATCAGGTCTTGGCGCGAGTGGTCATGCCCCGACAAATAAAAGTCGACCTTGCCGCAGACCTCGTCGTCCATAAATGAACGAAGATTTTCGCCATCAAAAAAAGGCAAAAAACTGTAGGTGCCGGCGTCGCCGTGAGGCCCATTCGAAAAATA
>JBFFMO010001574.1:0-1052 GCA_041554035.1 Allomicrovenator sp.
AGATGGGCGTCGCGAGGTTCGATGATCAGACCCCGTCGTGCCGCTTCATAGGTCGTTTCTGAGTCCGACATCGACCCGGCGGCAATGGCCAACTGGCGCCAGATGCGGTCATCGTCCACGAGCTCGCTCGCCTTTTTGTACCATTTCACGGCTTCCTCAAAACGGAAGACCCGATGGTTGGCGTCGCCTCGTCCAAACTGGATCGCGGCGTGTTCACCAACGAGCTTTTCGGCCATGGCGTACTGATCCATCGCGTCCTGGACTCGCCCCTGACGGCCGTAGACTCGCCCCAATTCGAAATGAGTTTTCGCCCGCGACCGTTCATCGCCTTCGGGACCAATGAGGTCCAAAGTTTCCAGAAACGAAGCGCTTGCTTCGTCAAGGCTTTCTGAGACGTGGTGAGCCAGACCCTGGCCGCGCTGGTATTGCCGAATCCACTCGGGCGTTTCGGATTTCGTGGGAATGCCCAAAGCCACCTGAACTGCGTCGATTTCCAGGACGGGCTGCGGCGCGCAGGGGTCGCCCTTGAATCCACGGAATTCCAGAGCGCCCTTGCGGAAGGCCTCGTCGGCAGCGCGTTTGGTGTGTTCGCATGCAGCGTCTTGAAAGCTCTTGGTCAAACGACGGTGTCGTAGTTTCGCACTGATCGAGACCGGCGCGACGCCTCCTTCGGGCAGCGTCCAGGTGTAGCGAATGACGGCCGAATCTTTGGGAGAAATCCCGTGTTTGTAGGCGGGCGTGCGGAATGAATGGACCGAATGGTTGCCGATGCGCTCCCCGTCTTCGTTGACCATGAACGCCTGCAGCACGTAGGCGCTTGGGTCTTTGCCGGACTCCTCCTGAGCCTCTCCAGCGACCGCGATGGCTTTTCCGTTTTTGTCCTGAATCTCGACTTCAACCCAGGTGTCGCGCAGATCCTGAGCGCCGCCCGGGAAGACATGGCCGACATTCTTGTTGTGCACGACGACGTCAAACCAGAGCGTCTCTCCCGCTTTCATGCCTTTCCAGTCTTGTTTTTCGATTTTGCCGACCCCGTAAGACGGGATGTCGAT
>JBFFMO010001575.1:0-1052 GCA_041554035.1 Allomicrovenator sp.
GCTCGACGACGTCGAGAACCCAGGCTACGGACTCGTGATCGACGATCACACTCTGACATTGAATTACGGTGTGTTGATTCTAGGCATCATCGAGCAAGTCGTGTTGCCAAGCATCTTTGGCCAGAACATCACAAGCATCGAGAGCGCGCTCAACGAACTTATCAGCCTCGCTTTCGGCGGTGGTGATGGTTGTGAGGCACTTGGCCAGTCGATTGCTGACGCAGTTGGTGGCGGAGACACGGTCAAGAATATCGGCAAGAACCTGTGTAATAACCTGCTCTCCTCAGCGTCGGACGGAATCCGTTCCTTCCTCACCGAGAACCTCACGGTTGCTGGCGAGGACAACTTCCTCATCGGCACACCTGACGGCCAGCCTTGCCGTCTCCATGAGCCAGCGATTTACTCGGGTGAATGGACAGGCAAGCCACTTCCTTACATCGAAGACCTTGGCAGCGCCGAGCTCGCATGTGATTGGGAAGTCAAAATCAAGGTTTCTGCTTCGGAAATCATCGACACCGCAGGCACCTTCTCGGGACGACGAACGAGCTTCTAAGCGAAGCCCCGACAGTGTTTTGAAAAAACCCGCCTTCGAGCGGGTTTTTCTTTTTCTTGGGAGTTTCGTGCCCTCGAATCCTTCGTGCCTAAGTTTGCATCTGAAAAATAAGACGAGGTACATCATGGAAACGGAAGATAATTTTGAGGTCCCACCAGAAATCAGTGACTTTCACGGCAACAAGCGTGAGCTCATCAAACGCGGCATGGAGCGCGGTGAGCTTACTTGGAAAGAAATCGAGGAAGCCCTCCCGCCCAAACACATCTCAGCCACCGAGCTGGAGGTGCTGCTCTTCACGCTGAAGAGCTTGCGGGTCAAGGTGTCTGGTCAGCCGGTTCGCAAAAAGTAACGAGGTCATCGGACTCGTAGCCGAGAGTCTCAAGGCACTCGCCAAGCAAGTAGATGGACCCATAAACCACCACAGAAAGCGTCCCGGCTGCATGCCGGGCCGCTTTCATCATATCCACTGCCGAGCCGCACTCCCGCATTTTGGGTATCC
>JBFFMO010001576.1:0-1049 GCA_041554035.1 Allomicrovenator sp.
CGAAAAGTTCGAGGCGATTCAGGTCCGTTCCTGCGTCCCAACTTTGTTGGTCGCCCACAGCAAATCGATACGCATACTTGAACTCGTAGTCGATGTAGGCTTTGTCGCCGTCGACCTGAACGTCCTTCACCTCGACATCAAATTTGATCTCGTCGGCCTTGCTCGCCAGCAATTCAAAAACGTCGGGAAGCGCGTCGGCACCGTAATCATCACGGGTGCTGTCGGTGGTGCCTGCGTTTTCGTAATACGTATCCGATACGAGACGCTTGAGCGACCCCACGTCCTTGGCCACCAAGGCGTTGCGGTACTGAATCAGAATGTTGACGATCTCGCGATTTTCCTCGGTGTCGGGAATCTCGGACAACTCATCGACATCGATTCCCTGCACGTCCGCGTAATGGGACTTCTTGCGCAGATAGTCCGGGCCGCAAGCGGTCGCGAAGATGAGAATAAGGAAAACGCCTAGAAACTTCCAAACCATGTATTTTCTCAAGATGAAACAGTTCAATGGAGCCTAACTCGAAGTTCAGCAAAGTAGAATAAAACCCTTGCGAGCCAGAACATCAACGGCCTTCTAACCTATTCCGGCGAGCCCAAGCAATGCGATGTGACCATTCAATCGCCAGCGTCGCATAAGGTTCCGGTGCATTCGCCAACGGCGCCAAGGTCAGCTCGGCGTCTTTCAGATTTCCCACAAAATAATAAGCGGTGGTCAGCAGAAAACGGGCCTCATCTGCCAACACGCCTTCTGGTAGAGCCGCAAGTGACGCTTGAAGTTCAACGATGGCGTCGTCGTAGCGTTCTGCGGAATGCAAACGGCGGCCTAGTAAATAGTGCCCGAGCGGGTCATCGGCCGCTGCGGCCACCCATTTCGACGGGCCATAGGCGCCAAGATCGTTGTCGGCATCCAAAAGGTAGTCAAAGGCAATCTTGGCGACTGCAGGCGCCCGTTCCAGCGCGAGCGATTTGACCTGCAACATGCGAAGGCGGTCACTCGAAACCCCTGATTCCATGCAGGTCCGATAATTGGTCTGAGCTTGCTCGGAATC
>JBFFMO010001577.1:0-1044 GCA_041554035.1 Allomicrovenator sp.
CGATTTTGACGTGGTGGTTTTCGACCTCGCTGAACCCCATATCCTGCAGGAATGCCATCTTCGCGGCTTCGCTCTCGAACTCACGTCCGATCACGTCGTAGGCAAAAAAGTGAACCTGAAACCGCGCGGTTTTTTTAGGGTCTTTTTGTTTGAGAGCACCTGCGGTCAGGTTGCGCGGGCTCGAATACTCGCCCTCAAATCTTTCACGGAACACATCCAACGGAATATAACATTCGCCCCGGACCTCAAGCGGTCCGGACGCGATCTTTTGTGGCAAGTCCACGATATGTCGGGCGTTTTCGGTAAAATCTTCGCCTACGACGCCGTTCCCACGGGTGGCGGCTTGAATCAAGTGGCCGTCCGCGTCGTAGCGCATGCATCCAGCCACGCCGTCGACCTTGGGGCTCGCGATGACTTCGCCATCAAATTTTCCAAACCATTTCGTGATGGTTTCTTCGTCGTAACATTTATCGAGCGAAAGCATCGGCGGGTTATGCTCGACCTTGACGCCGTCGAGCTCAAACGCACCCGCGCCTGCGGGCCCGATGGCGTCCAGAACAGGGCTTTCTGGGGCTTTGTTGCGCAAGGTTTCCAGAAGCAGGTCGAATTCGACATCTGGAATGACGGCGTTGTTGTCGACCCAATAGGCAGCGTTATGAAATTGAACCGCCGCTTCCAAGTCCGTGACGCTCAACTTAGACCAGTCCTGCACTTTCTTGATGTCCACCATGTTTTGTCTCTCAGAGGGCTGCGCCGATTTCGCGGCGTTGAGCTTCGATGACCGTCATCACGGTCAAATTAACGATAGATGCCACGGAACCGGCACGGTCAATGATGTTCATGGGCTTGTTCATGCCCAACAAGACCGGTCCAATCACCTCGGCGCCACCCACAATACGCATCAATTTGTAGGCGATGTTGGAGGCATCGAGAAGTGGGAAGATCAGTACATTCGCCGTGCCCTCGAGCTGGGCAAAATCGAAGGTGGCTGCCCGGAACGGCAGGTCCAATGCAGGGTCGACCTGCATTTCGCCATCCACTTGA
>JBFFMO010001578.1:0-1044 GCA_041554035.1 Allomicrovenator sp.
ACGGTATTTCCGTTGAACGCAAACCCGGCATCCTTGTTGATTTGCAGGCCATAATCAGCGCAATGAGAGATCGTCGAATTACGAATGAAGGAGGTTCCTGTGGTGGGGCCACTGACTGTGATTCCGGCCCAAAAACCGCTGGCTGCGGTGGCTCCGACAAATTCAACGCCGTCAGCCTCGATCGTCATGTCGTGGCCTGCCCATCCAAGGTCCCAGTATTTGTCTGGGCCAAACTCAAAGCGGGTTCCTGTTTCGATTTGCACCGAAGCCGTATCGCTGTTGTAGAGGTTATCGGAGACCCGATAGGGAACGCTGAGTTTCGAAATCTGTCCGCCCACCGCAAACGCGCCGTTGGTGATTTCGACATAGGCAGCTCCGGATCCGTAGGACCCTCCAAGTGGCAAACTGAACAATGCGCCAGCTTCGATTTCTGCCGATGGGCCAGCAGTGTCTTCGATGACCAGATTCGTCGAAGCCGCGCTGAGACCATCCCTGTTGATCGAGATTGAGGCCGCCTGATTATTGCTCAAGGTCACGTTGTCGAGGGTGACTGGCGATTCCACGCGCAGTGCGACCTCGTCAGCGGCGCCTGCGTCCATGATTTTCACGAATTTCAAGACGCTCGAAGTCGCGACGGGCGAATCCAAAAGAATGCCGCTCCAGTGCCCTGCTTCTTCGGTTGAACCGCGAAACACGATGGGATCGGCTTCGGTCCCGTTGAAATTCACGGTGGCCGCTTTTCCGGCCCAACCGAATTGAATTTCCTTATCGACCCCGACGTTGAAGCGTACGCCAGCGTCAACATCCACGGTCACGTCAGCGTTGTTGTAGAGACCCTCGACGATCAAATAGGGAATCGTGGCGTCATGCCAGGTCATGTCGATGTCCATGGCGTCGAAATCAACTGCCACGTAGTTCTTTGTGTTGGTCTCGAACGTTCCACCGAGCGGAAAGTTGGTGACGGCAAGCGCATTGGTCAAAGACACAGCCGGTCCAGCCGAATCAAGCACATTGAGGTTTTCCGAGCCGGCTTTGAAAGATGCC
>JBFFMO010001579.1:0-1043 GCA_041554035.1 Allomicrovenator sp.
AAGCATGGTTACCAGTTCTCCACGGATGACACGTGACTTGCTTCGGGGGACTCAGATGGGGTGATGTCGATCACTTCCATATTTTTCGAGGACTGAGTCGCTTGGAAATTCGCCACATCGATAACCGTCACGTTCGGATTCTGCAACATGTTTGTGAAGTGTCGTTTGGCCCATGCCTTCAATGGAGCGCGTGCAAAAGGCGTCAAAAGCAGCAAACCAGTGATATCCGTGAGCACACCTGGGGTGATCAGAAGGGTGCATGCCATCAACACTGCGAGCCCATCCAGAAGGCTGTCGCCTGGCAGTTTTCCCGTGGCCAGATCGCCCTGGATCCGGCGCCACGCCTCAAGTCCCTGCCGTTTTCCGAGCCAAGCTCCAAGGGCAGCTGTGAACACGACAATGGCGACCGTCGGCCATAATCCGATTTCCTGTCCGAGGGGAATCAGAACAAGCAATTCGATCAGCGGGACGACCGTAAAAAAAATAAATAGGCGAGCGAGCACAAGGCCTCCTTAGTTGGCTGAAACCTCGTGACAACCCTCTTGAAGTCAACCTCAATTCGGCGGAGGCACACATACGCTTTGGCTACCAAGCAAAAGCCGACAGGCTTCCGGATCGGCAAATCCGTTGCAGGTTTCCAGACCGCGGCAACTCCAGCCCACCGCAAATTGGCAATCAGCGTCGGTCGCACACGTGCCCACGCACATCGTGTCCGGCGCGTTGGGCAGGGCCAGGCACAAGGCACCAGCCGGGCACGTCGTGCATCCGGTCAACGTGCAGACGTCCAGGCCCAGGAAGTCTCCGAACTCGGTCGAGACATCGGCCGTGCACACAAGAGAAGGATCCGCGCATGGAACCCCAGAGTCGCAGACCTCGCCGACATTTTTGGAACAGATCGACGCGCCGGTATCGAGCATTCGGCAATGTTGATCGCTGCTGCAGGAGTGGTCCGCATCGCAAGCATCCGTGCACAAAAAATCATCGCCCGTGCCGATGCAAAGGTTGCCCGGCGAACAATCTAAATTTGTGACGCACGTTTCGCC
>JBFFMO010001580.1:0-1043 GCA_041554035.1 Allomicrovenator sp.
CATAACGCTTTCACTGCGCGTGGCGTTCATGGCCAGACGATATGGGTCGATCCCAAAGTCGATATGGTGATCGTTCGATTCGCCTCTCATCCAGACGCCGCACCTTCGGCAAGCGATTCGACCTCGCTGCCCGCGTACCAAGCCGTCGCAGAATACTTATTCGCCCACGACAAAACCCCATTACGCGGCCAAAAATGGAATGTAAAAAAAATCGGCGGTAGACGACTGATCGCCAACACTGAGGCCTCGCTTTACTTCGCGGAAAATGGGGGATTTCACGGCAATGGTTCCTGCAACGGGTTCGTAGGAAACTACGATGAATCCGAAGGAAACAAACTGACCTTCAAGCACCGAAGCTCCAAATTGGCAGGCTGCCCAGAAGATCGTTCGAGTCAGGAACAGCATTTCCAGAAGCTACTCTACGACACGCAAAACTACATCCTCGACAAGCGAAACGGGACGCTGAAACTAAAAACAAAAAGCGGGAAAACAATTCTTTTAGAACGCGCCCCATTCTAGGCGATTTAAAAGACACCTTTTCGCTCAGGCTCCGGAACGATCTCCTGGTAATCGCTGAGCTTGGTGGATTTGCCGCGCTCTTTACAAACGGGTTGTAAAGCTAAAGCGATGCGGTCCAAAAAGGCTTAGATAAATAGGTCTTGACTCGCCGATGCTGGCGAGCGATGCATGTTAGACACCTGACGCCTTGGGGGGCAACGTGATGTTTTATATGTATATTCTTCCGCTCAACATCTCCGAAGAGAAGTGGGCGGAGGTCTGGGATATGACCTTAGAGCTCATCAGGAACTGGAACCTACCGCTGATTCGCCCCGGCTACCGAAAGCTCAGCGGCATACCGGTTCCCGTCTTCACGGATCCTGAAGACGGCGAGGATGGCTACTGGGAGATTTTTGGTGAAGATCGTTGGGGGACGACGGCCGGAAATTTCGGACTTTATCGCGACCTTGGTCGTTATCTGCGGTGGGGAAGTGAGGCCATTCACAAGCATCCTCTGCTTCCCGATGATCCGAGCGGCCGGCGGC
>JBFFMO010001581.1:0-1042 GCA_041554035.1 Allomicrovenator sp.
AATTGGACGAGCAACCTTGCCGACGGTATGCAGATGTTCGGCAACGAAATGGGCGCCTTGGCGGCCACGAGTTACGAAGTGCCACAGGAAGACGGTTATATCGACCCGAACCGCACACGCATCTCGGACGACTACATCGATACCGTCACCTCGTATTATTACGAGCCCGATATCTACGCTTGTTATTACACCTTCGGCCTCGACAGCATTTACAGCTGCGAAGGCGGCGAGTTGCGCATGCGTAACTCGTTCCTGAAGATGCCAAAAACCAAGACGTATCAGCCGCTTGACTACCTTGATGCGATGTACCTCCGTAATCCGGACGGCACTCCTATCAAGACGATGTCACTCTATGATCCGTCCGTGGGTCAGTTCCGTTTCGACATGGAATGTGACGACGACGCGAAGACGTTCGATCAGAACCTCTTTGGTTACTCGACGAACGACTCGTGTACACAGGCTACCTTCGACATGTTCTCACGATTCGGATACTTCCGAACTGAGCGCGTGAGTTGGGACGAGGAGTACGGTTCGGGCAAAGAAGATCAGCGTATGTACTACGCCAATCGTTGGAACATTTGGGAAACCATGTTCAACGAAGATGGCAGTGCAATGAGCATGAAGGATCGTCAGCCTAAGCCGATCATCTACCATTTGAATCTCGAATTCCCGGATGACATGAAAGACGAGGCCCAAGAGGTTGCTCGTCAGTGGGACCTTGCGTTCCTTCAGGCCGTGTCGGTCGCTAAAAATGAGTCAATTGACGACATCAAAGCAGACCTCAAGACACGCTACGGCTCGGAACACATGTACGAGATCCGTGTGAACAGCTGTTCCGCCGAAATGGTGGATGTCTACCACACCGAAAATCCATCAGCAGGCGCGGACCTCTTTGCCGACTTGGCTGCCAAGACTGGCAAAGCCACCGTCAAAGAAGGCTTCTCGTCTCTCTCGAATGAGATGAAGGCTCGTTTCTGTGCCGGCCTGGAATTCCAGACCGAAGAAATGTCCGAGGGAGCGTTCACGTTCCAGCGTGTCGGTG
>JBFFMO010001582.1:0-1040 GCA_041554035.1 Allomicrovenator sp.
CTGTACGATCCCGAGCGGCCGGTCATCATCCCGGTCCAGGAGGACCGGCGCTACCGGTCGTGGAAACAAGACGTACAGCCCCAATCCAACGCGGTCATCATCTACATGATGGACGTGTCAGGCTCGATGGGCGAAGAGCAGAAAGAGATCGTGCGCATCGAGTCCTTCTGGATCGATACGTGGCTCAGAAGCCAGTACAAGGGCCTTGAGAGCCGTTTCATCATCCATGATGCCACCGCCAAAGAAGTCGACCGCGACACGTTTTTCCATACGCGTGAATCGGGCGGTACGATGATTTCGAGTGCCTATAAATTGGCGCTTAAAATTATCGAAGATGATTTCCCGATCGAAGATTGGAATGTTTATCCGTTCCATTTTTCGGACGGTGATAACTGGTCGGTTGATGACACCGCAGAGTGCATGCGCATCCTCACAGATGGACTGCTGCCACGCAGCAACATGTTTTGTTACGGGCAGGTGGAATCACCCTATGGATCGGGACAATTTATCAAAGATCTGAACGAAAAATTCTCGGAAGAAGACCGCGTGGTTGTTTCCGAAATCAAAAATCGGGACGCGATCTACGATTCCATCAAAACCTTTCTCGGCAAGGGGCTCTGATGTCGCTTCCTCCGCATCTTTGGGAAATCAAAGAACATATTCGCGAGGTCGCCCTCGAGTTCGGCCTCGACCCGTTTGAGACGATTTTCGAAATCATCGATTACGACCAGATGAACGAGATCGCTGCATTTGGCGGGTTCCCCACGCGTTACCCTCATTGGCGATTCGGCATGGAATATGAGCAGCTCGCCAAAAGCTACGAATACGGACTTTCCAAAATTTACGAGATGGTCATCAATAATGACCCCTCGTACGCCTATCTTTTGGAAGGCAATAATCTGGTCGACCAAAAGACCGTGATTGCTCACGTCTACGCCCACACCGATTTCTTCAAGAATAACTATTTTTTCTCGCGTACAAATCGGCGCATGATCGACGAAATGGCCAACCACGGCGCCCGCGTGCGACGTTACGTCGAC
>JBFFMO010001583.1:0-1040 GCA_041554035.1 Allomicrovenator sp.
AAGCGAGCAGGTAAAAGATGGCGATTGATTTGCGAAGCGACACGGTGACTCGCCCGACTTCAGGCATGCTCGATGTGATGATGAGCGCGCCGCTTGGGGACGATGTCTATGGCGACGACCCCACCGTCAATTTGCTCGAGGCGACGCTGGCCGAGAAATTGGGCCACGAGGCCGCGCTCTTTTTGCCAAGCGGCACGCAGTCCAATTTGGTTGCGCTGATGAGCCATTGCCAGCGGGGGGACGAATATATCGTGGGCCAACAAGCGCACACGTATCGTTACGAAGCGGGCGGGGCGGCGGTGCTTGGAAGCATTCAACCTCAGCCGATCGAGATGGCAGCCGACGGGACCTTGGACCTGGATCGGGTCGCGGAATTCATCAAACCCGATGATTCTCATTTTGCGCGCACGAAGCTTCTTTGCATCGAAAACACCCACGGTGGGCTGGCGCTGCCGATGGCCTACCACGCTCAAGCCAGGTCTTTTTGCGACGAACGTGGACTTCGGCTTCACCTTGATGGAGCGCGGCTTTTCAACGCTGCCGTACACCACGGAGTCGAAGCCCGTGAAATCACGCGGCATTACGATTCGGTGTCGGTCTGTTTTTCCAAAGGCCTTGGCGCACCCGTCGGATCGGTGCTGGTGGGGTCGGCTGATCTCATCGACCAAGGTCGCAGATGGCGGAAAATGTTGGGCGGAGGCATGCGCCAGGCAGGCGTGCTGGGCGCTGCGTGTCTTTATGCGCTCGACCATCACGTCGATCGGCTCGCCGAAGACCACTCGAATGCGAGTCTCTTGGCCAAGGCGTTGGGTGGGATTCAAGGACTTGAAGCCAGGTATCCCGAACACCAGACGAATATGGTCTTTGTGTCGATGGAAGCTCCGCAATCACAAGGGCTTAACGAGTTCATGGCGGCACGCGGCATCATCATGCGAGGTGGCACCATGACCCGTCTTGTCACTCATCTTGATGTCAAAAAGGAACACGTTCAGGTCGTGGCCGACGCTTTTAAGGAATTCTTGAGTCGATGATGGCTTGAG
>JBFFMO010001584.1:0-1037 GCA_041554035.1 Allomicrovenator sp.
CCGCCAGTGATTCCGTGTATCCGACGTGGTCAGGAATCTGACACGTCTTCCTCAAGAAAGTTTGTGCTCGTCGATCGTCCATGATCTACTGGAGGTACGGCTACATGGAGTGGCCGCGTACTTCGGAGACGAACACATGGATGTGTCGATTTCTCGCGACCGGCTGACCGGCATCGCGCTTGCTGCCTCTGCTTCCCTCAATATTGCGTTGCTGGCGGTCATGCTTTGGCCAAACGCAGAAACCCCAGACACCGCTCCGGTCAATGAAGCTGCGGCCGTGGCACCAGCAGACACACCCGAAGCCATTGAATTTGCAGAAAACGAAGTGGCTGAGGAAGCCCCAATCGCTGCGCCCATCGAGCCTGCAGAAGTCGCTGAGCCAACGAATAAGCCGGTGGCACAGCTCAACGATTCCGACGTACGCGTGACCGTCGCCGCACTGAAGAACAGCATTCCGCAAACCATGGCCGTCGCGGCCGAACCCTACGGGGACTTTGTCAGCGCCACCCTTTCACGCGTGCTGGTTTGGGATCTCGACCTGCGCAAAGACCTTCGCCCCGGCGATAATATCGAAGTCGCATGGACACTGGGGACCACCGACACCGTCGTGATCGAGGCCGCGCGCTACTTCACCGGAAAGCACAACAAAAGCATCAACGCCTACCGCTTCAAAGCCACGGGCGACAACTACGCATCGTACTGGTCGGCGGACGGCACCGAAGTGCCCCATCGCCTGCGAAACAGCCCACTTGCTGAATACGAACAAATCACGAGCCTTCTGCGAGACCGCCCCACTCATCATGGAATGGACTTCAAGGTCGAAACTGGAACTCCCGTGGTTTCGGGTTTCGACGGCGTCGTGACACGCGTGAACTGGAATTGGGGCGCCAACGGAAATTGCGTCGAAGTCCAACACAAGGACGGCGTGCTCGCCAAATACCTCCACCTGTCTGAAAACAAGGTGAAGGAAGGCGCACGAGTTCGCGCCGGCGAGGTCATTGCGCTGAGTGGAAACACCGGTCACTCAACGGGACCGC
>JBFFMO010001585.1:0-1036 GCA_041554035.1 Allomicrovenator sp.
GCCAGTCTAGACACTTTTAGGGCTCGTTTCGACGGGCCTCAAGAACCAGCGTTCCATGGGTCTGCCTTAACTGTTCCACCAACTCAGGTGGTGCCGGCAAAACGACGCGCTCGCCTGGGTCGTTTTTGAGGTCGTACATCACGGCGCGATTCGTCACAAAATCCAAGACCACCTTCTGGTCGCCCGCCCGCAACGCGGCAGAAGGCGCCGTCCACGCCAATTTAGCCAACCCAATCCAGTTGTAGGCAATCGGCGCGGGATAAACACCCGTGTCGGCCGCTTGCAAGAGGCTTGGGTAATACTGGTCGGGACGATTTGCATAGGTTTCGTCAGCTACGGTGGCCGCCAATCCCAAAGTCGTCACCGGCACGGATACGCGCTGAGGTTTGCGCCAGGGCTGGTTGATCACCAAGGGCACATGGACCTGCTCTTCAAAGACGCTCGACGCGTGCGCCACATGATGATGTTCCCCAAATGCCTCCCCGTGGTCCGACGTGATGATGATCGTCGTGCGATCCATCTTGGGTCGGCTGCGTAGCTCGGCAATCATCTGGCCAATGGCCTCATCAACCACCGAAATCTCTTCCAGATAACACTCAAATCCACCGCGCGAGCCGTCCTTGCACGCGTAGGTCATGTCGTTTTCGACATGGGGATCGTCGATATAAACGACAAAAGTTTTTCGGCGGTCGCCACATTTATCTAGCGCATCTTTAAAACGCGGAACCGCGTTCGGGGCGCCATGACCCGTGGGCGTCTCATCCGTAAAAAATAGAGTGGCCTCGGGTTTAGGATACGCCTTAAAAAGCCAATCCGCATAAGAATGAGCCTGAACGACCATGCCGGTGCACGCGCGATCATCGAGGTCAAAAATCCACCGGCCTTCTTGGTAATGCTGGATCTTCAGGTCGGGCCGCACCATCGCATCCTGCATGGCCACGGGCGTCACACCTGTTAACATCGACGGCAACGACATCAGGGTCGCGTTGCCCGGCGAATAGGCATTTTCGAAAACCACGGATTCTTTTGCCAGAGC
>JBFFMO010001586.1:0-1033 GCA_041554035.1 Allomicrovenator sp.
ATTTTTGCGATGATTTGGTCGCTGTTCTCGATGAACTCGAGATTGAAAAGGCCGTCTTTGCCGGCCATTCCATGGGCGTTCAGGTCATTTTACAGTTCTTTGCGCTCTACCCTGAGCGCGTCGAAGCGTTAATTCCCATCTGTGGAACCTACAAACGCCCGCTGGACACTTTTCATAACCACGACAAGTTGGCGACACTGCTTCCCTTCCTGGAGAAAGCAGTTCGATTCGCACCCGAGCGACTTCAGTCGCTCTGGCAGACGCTGACGCCAAGCCCGATGTCCTTCCATATCGCGGCACGAACGAGTGAAATCAATTCGAAGTTCATTCGAAAACAAGATTTCCAGCCTTACCTCGAACACGTGGCGAAGATGGACCTGCGCGTGTTCATGCGCATGCTCAAAGGACTCTCCGAACACTCGGCAGAAGAGATCCTCGAGACGATCGACGTGCCTACGTTGGTCATTGCAGGCGAGTTCGACTCGTTCACACCGACTCAGCGGTCTCTAGAAATGCATGATGGAATCGCTGGCAGCCAACTCTTAGTGGTGCCAGGAGGAACGCATGTCGCGCCCGTGGAACTCCCGGATCTCATCAATTCTGCAATCGAGAAATTCCTGAAAAACCACGGACTCTGGGATTCTTAGGCTTGAACCAGCTTGAAGAGCTGTTGTCCCATCAGAATCAGGTCGCCCGGCTCGACGCGGTGGGCTTCCCGGATGCGAATATAAGTGCCGTTGCTTGAGCCGAGGTCCTTGATGAACACCTTGTTCTCGACCTTGGCAATCCGAGCGTGACGTCCGGAAACAAATCCGTCGTCTCGGAAAAGGACTTCGCCAATTTCGCGACCAAGCGTCACTTCGTCGCCACTGAACACAAAGGCGCGGCTTTCGAGATCCGGGCCGCTTATCAAGGCGAGGCGTCCCCAGTGTCCGGTGTCGGGGCTTCCAGCGGTCAACGTCTCAGGGGCCTTGGCCACGATCGGCGGAACGCTTCCCATCATGTTGAAATGCAGAAGCTCTTGCCCAACTCG
>JBFFMO010001587.1:0-1032 GCA_041554035.1 Allomicrovenator sp.
GATTCCTTCCGCCCTCGCTCTTTCTTCGAGAGCGCGAACCAGCCGCGTTCCGGTCCCGCGCCCGGCGAGGTCGGGGTCAACGACGAGCGGATGCAGTTCCCAGCCGTAGTCATAGGCGCGGATTGCGCCTATCCAGCCCTGTAAGGCATTGGAATCTAACGCGGCCAACGCAAAGCGCTCGGGATTGCCGAGAAAACTTTCCACCTCTGCCTTGGCTTCATCGAGGGTGTGATGGGCACTCGGCCAAGGTTTTAGCGCCCGCAACAATATGTCCGCCGCCACGGAGCGGTGAGTTTCGGTCAGTGTTTCGAACGGAACAATTTCAAACATTTCTACGAATCGGCCGGGCAGTTGGCGCCGAAGTTGGCGCGGTTTAGGGTGCAAGACATGGACGATAAATCGGAAAAATCGGGCATTGAAGGCCAAATCAAAGAAAAGCTCATTCGAACCAAGCAGGAATGGGCCCGCGACGGGCGTCTGCTCACCGGCATGCCCGATGAAGCGCACGAAAAACGGCTGCCGCCGGGGCAGCGCGAAGTGAAGAACTGGCCGGTTCTCGACCTCGGCGCGCAGCCCGACGTGAAGGCGCAAAACTGGCGATTACAAATTGTCGGGCTGGTGGAAAATCCGATTACCTGGACGCTCGAGGAGTTCATGGCTCAGCCGCAGCGGAAATTTACCTCCGATATCCATTGTGTCACGCAATGGAGCCGATTCGACAATCATTGGCGCGGTGTGTCGGCGCGCCATATCGTTGAACTTTCCTCGCCGGGGCCCGAAGTGCGGCACGTCCTTTTCCGTTCTTATGACGGATACACGACGAATGTGAAACGCGAAGTATTTGAGGAGGACGATGTGCTCTTGGCCCATTCCTGGGAGGGCAAACCGATCACGCGTGAGCACGGCGGTCCCGTTAGAGTCGTCATCCCAAAATGGTATTTTTGGAAAAGTCCAAAATGGATTACACGGATCGAATTCGCCTCGGAAGACCAGCCCGGTTTTTGGGAGGTGAGGGGATATCACAACGAGGGC
>JBFFMO010001588.1:0-1030 GCA_041554035.1 Allomicrovenator sp.
GCCGTTTTCGTTCCGTTCCGCCAAAACCCATGGGTGCTCGTCCAACTGTTCAAGTTGCGGGGACAGCCAGTGCAGGCCAGCCTGAACCAACCGTTGAAACAGACGTTCAGCCCCCCATGGCCCCGCCAACGAAATGGAGAGATTTTTTAGAGGTTGGTGATGGGCTGCGGGGGTCTTGGCCCGGAGAAAGGCCCCGTACAGGCGAAGTCAACACAACGCATCGTGGAAATACCATGGCGACATCCGGGGATTCACGTCTTCCCCAGCTTTTCGGGCTATCAATTGACACCCTTTCAAATAACCTTTATAATTACAAATTCATTCGACCAACACCTCCTCACGCCCCTCATGAACTCAGCTCGTCATCACGCCTCAAGTCAAAGCCAACCTTCAGCTCATTGCCTCATCTCATCATCGTTCATCACGTCAACGCCATTCCTGTAGGGATACTATGGACGGGGCCTGCATCGTGACCCGGCAACTGAAGACAGGAATCCTCGGGTGATGGAGATGTCACCGGTACCTGAGTGGCAGCGCCCATCGACCATCTCGCATTGAACCGCCGGATTCATGTCTCGCCGAGAGCCATCCGTACTGCCCGCTGGGTAGAGTGTTCGAGGCTGGGGAAGCGAGTGCACGAGAGCGTGGGGATCTGTTTCCACGTTTGCCCCTTTATCAAAGGAGACAATCATGACTCAGTTGCAAAAAGCAGAGATAGACGAGTTCAACGTGAACTTCCCGGGAGACGTCCTTCTTCCTGACGACGCAAGCTACGACGAGGTGCGCCAGATCTGGAATGCCATGATCGACCGCAGGCCCTCGCTCATCGCTCGCTGCGGCTCGTCCGAAGATGTCATCCAGGCCGTCAAGTTCGCACGCAAGCACAACCTCCTCGTCTCGATCCGAGGGGGCGGGCACAACATCGCGGGCAATGCCGTCTGCGACGACGGCCTCATGATCGACCTCTCGTTGATGAAGCGTGTCCGGGTGGACCCGGGTGCCTGTCGTGCAACCGCCGAGCCCGGCTGCA
>JBFFMO010001589.1:0-1030 GCA_041554035.1 Allomicrovenator sp.
AACCTTGCTTGCGCGAGGTGTTGCGGGTGAAGCCGGCGTACCGTTCTTCTCGATCTCAGGCTCAGATTTCGTCGAAATGTTTGTCGGGGTCGGCGCGAGCCGTGTCCGAGACCTCTTCGAACAAGCCAAGAAACAGGCGCCATGCATCGTGTTCATCGACGAGATCGACGCCGTCGGTCGCCATCGTGGATCGGGACTGGGTGGCGGACATGACGAACGCGAACAAACCCTGAATCAGCTTCTGGTCGAAATGGACGGTTTTGAGGCCAACGAGGGCGTGATCCTGATCGCGGCCACGAATCGCCCTGACGTTTTGGACCCTGCTCTGCTTCGCCCTGGTCGATTTGACCGACGCGTGATGGTGCCGCCGCCCGACGTACGTGGTCGCGAGCAGATCCTCAAGATCCACACGCGGCGCACACCCGTGGGTCGCGACGTGAACCTGAGCAAGATCGCCCGTGGAACCCCTGGGTTTTCAGGTGCCGATCTTGAAAACCTGGTGAATGAAGCCGCGCTTCAAGCCGCACGCACGGGCAAGGATCGCGTCGACGACGTTGATTTTGAGCACGCCAAAGACAAGGTGTTGATGGGTGCGGAGCGAAAAAGTGCAGTGATCGGGGACAAAGAAAAACGTGTCACCGCGTATCACGAAGCTGGACACGCCCTGCTCGCGATCCTGCAAGAAGGCACCGACCCTGTTCATAAGGTCACGATCATTCCTCGCGGACGCGCTCTGGGTGTGACTCAGCAACTTCCGACCGAAGACCGACACACGATGTCACGTTCTTATGCTCTCAAGCGTATCGCGGTGATGATGGGCGGTCGTGCGGCTGAGAAGGTGATTTTTGATGAACTTACGACGGGTGCTGGAAACGACATCGAAGTCGCCACGGACCTCGCCCGTCGAATGGTCACCGAATGGGGAATGAGCGATACGATCGGACCGCTTTCGTTCAGCGAAAACCGTTCGAATCCCTTCCAGGGCAACGGCAGTGGCGGCGCAGGCGCACGTCCTTATAGCGAGGCAGTC
>JBFFMO010001590.1:0-1027 GCA_041554035.1 Allomicrovenator sp.
CATCGATCGGGACGGAAATACCCGCGCCTTTGAATTTGAACGTCAAAACGGCGGCGCGCTTCCATCCTTTGATGAACCCACAGGATCGTGGCAGACCATGCTCGCACCGCTGACGCATCATGGTGTCGTCTATTTCGGAGATTCGGATTGGATTTTACCGGGAGGCGTGGGCAATTGGGTTGGGTATCTGGGTGGGGAAAAGACCGTCATCACCCACGGTGGTGTGATTTCGACGGACGGAAAGTGGATGGTCGTTAGTGTTCCTCACGAGGACCGGCCGCCGACTTTGTGTTTTCGGCCTGTGACCAAGGATGCCACGCGTACCTGCATCCCACAGCCAACGGTTGGCGCGCCCGTTTCGATTCTGGCCCAAGGTGTTCGCAAGAAGTCGGGGGCCCCCGTCGTTACGACACTTTCGCGGCCGACCGCCTGGCCGGGCGCGACGATTGGTGTTTTTGGCGCTCGTTTTGGAGTCGAGGGCGAGCTCAAGCTGGCCGGAAAATTGGTTCCCACGGATCATGTCGTGGAGTGGACGGACCACCGAATTCGATTTCGAACCCCGGCCGACATGCCAGAAAGCGGCCTCTTGGTCGTGGAAACACCGGGCGGAGATAACGCAAAAAAGGGCTCCATTCTTTATCGGTCATCACTCGTCACGACTCCCTTTGATGACCTGAAACGCGGCCCGCATGTCGTGGGACAAGGATTGAATTTGGTCGACCTTGGGGCGGCGGTTTTTGACGAGCCAAATCTTGGCGGACCGGTCTTTATCTCAAGTCAGGTCAAGGCCACCGATGGGAAAAATATCGTCTATGCTGGAACAAGCCAGGGTGATGTTTCTGTGCGGGTCGATAGCGGGGATTTTGAAAGCGAAATTAATTTTCTCATCGAAGATCGCCTGGCCGACTCGTCGATGTGGCAGCCCGTCGAAAAATTGCTCCCCAATGAACTTTTGGAGTCGAAAAGCTACTTTTCCCAGCTCGCGGGTTCTTTGGTCGAAGTGCCGAGCCGTCGACATCCGATAGCG
>JBFFMO010001591.1:0-1026 GCA_041554035.1 Allomicrovenator sp.
AATTCCTCGGCCAGACGCGATTCATCAAAATCGGAACGACGAGAATTGGTGCCACCGATGCTCTCACGCTCGGTGCGTCGTTCCCAACGGCCCACTGTCGGGTCGTACAAGAAAAGGTTTTTATCCAGGCGCAGATAACCTTTGCCTGCCTCGGATTTGGGTTTTACAAAAAGCAGAACAAATTGATCCGAATTATCCCGACGGTAAATCAAGGACTCGTAAACAAGGTCTTCTTTGGTCTTCTCTTTTTGCTCGATATAAACCCGCGCCGTGTAATCGCCGGTATTGCGCTGACGCGTGTCGATGACCTTCAAGATTTCGATCATTTCGGCTTTATCAAGAGCCATGGCGGGGACGGCACCAGTCAAAACTGCGCCCAACATCAAAATAGCCACCCATACTCGAATCATATTCATCCTTTATTCAATCGCTTGAAGCGCGTCGACAGGCTGCATACGTGCTGCTCGCATCGAAGGCCAAAGCGCAGATAGGCCAGTAAAAAGAGTCAGCACCAGAACGCTCAAAGCCGTCTGACCGACCTCAACCTTAAGGCGCAGAACATCACTCAGAAGAATGGCCCTCATCGCTGCGATGGGGACCTCGATGTTGGCCGCGTTCAGCGAGACCGCGATGAGCGAGCCGGCCAATGCTCCAACGACGGTGGCAAACGCCCCCAAAATCAACGCCTCGAGCATGAACATAAGCAGGACCTGTCCGCGCGACATTCCCATCGCCCGAAGGCTCCCGATTTCGCGCGTTCTTTCGCGCACCGAAATCATCATCGTGTTGGCGATGCCAATGGCGATGATGACCACGCTAATCCCAAGCCAGATTGGCGCCTTCTCGACGTAGCGAAAATATTTGCCTGCTCTGAGAGCGTCCATCGCCTATCCCCTACCCGTACAGTCTCTGATTACGCACGTTGCGCACCATCACTTCCATAATGTTGCGAGTTACAAACACCGCTGAGAACATCGACAACAGGATGCCGATACTCAGGGTGACAGCAAAGCCCTTGACCGGGCC
>JBFFMO010001592.1:0-1025 GCA_041554035.1 Allomicrovenator sp.
AGGTGTCGCCTGTTGTGCAGTACACGCCATCGTTGCAGGTGCTGCCAGGCGAACGCTGTTGAAGCGGAAACGAGAGCGTGGCCTCGCTGCAGGCTCCGTAGAACTGGCAGGGGCCGGGCGAGGGTGGCGCGGTCGGGATATTGGTCGTCAGGCATCCGTCGGCCGCAGAAGTGGCGTTGCCCGGCGAACAGGTCTCGGTGCCGGTGCAGAAGAGTCCATCGTCGCAAAACGAATCCGTGGGGACATTCGTCGCAAAACCACCAGAGCATGAGTCCGCGGTGCAATCGACACCATCATCAGGGATGAGCGAGTCATCGCTGGTGGCCTGACATCCCGACACCGCGTCACAGGAATCCACGGTGCACGGATTGGCGTCGTCACAGATTCGGGCCGCCCCGCCCCCACACGTCCCTGCCATACACGTCTGATTATCAATGCATTCTGTCGTCGTGCATGACGTGCCATTGACGGTGTTGGTGCTTTGGCACATCCCCAAGACCAACGCGTCGTCGGTGCATGGATTATGATCGTCACATACGGGAGTGAAACACTCGGCAAGGTTATTGGTGACGCGACAGGCTTGATTCATGGCTGCGCAAAGGTTGGGAGTGCAAGGGTCATCAGTGCACCCTCCCATGCCGTCGGCATGATAACCGGCGTTACATTGGCAGGTGAAAGCCTCACCGTTACTGGCGCAGACGGTCTTGTTGGCCGCCGTGCAAGGGTTGGGTAGGCACGAATCCATCGTGCAATTCCCCGCACCGTCGTCATGGTAACCAGCCGCGAGGTCACACACATCACAGGCATCGCCGTCATAACCCGCATCGCAAAGACAGGCGATGATGCCCCCGGTATCGTCACAAGCTCCATTGGCGCTGCAGCTGTCGAGAGCGCCCGTTTGGCAAACTTCGTCGAGCACGCAGGTTCCGTTCAGGTCATGAAAACCAGCGTCGCACGAGCACTCAAACCCAACGCCCTGAAGCGTGCAAACCGAAGTGTTTGCGGTGGTGCAGGGATTGGGGAGA
>JBFFMO010001593.1:0-1021 GCA_041554035.1 Allomicrovenator sp.
ACAACCACCGTTCGGGTCGCTGGCCGCGCGACGGACACCCACGGTGACATCGTGGTTTATATCCATGGTGAAGAAGTCCCCGTGGTTGCCGGGCGTTTCGAAACCGTCATGACACCACGCTTCGGCGTCAATCACGTTGAAGTCACCGCCACGGACCAGGTCAATCCCAAGTCGACCATTTCCGGCGTCGACTTCTTGTGGGCACCTCTTTACGAGCCGATCCTCTTTGATAAACCGGGCATCGAAATCGACGATGCCATCGTGTTCTGGATGGGCCAGCCTTTCGTCGACGACAGCAGCCCATTGACTCGTCGAAACGACGGCAAGTATTTGACCAAAGATCTGGTCGATATCCTGGAATTGGTGCTCCGCTACGTCGATCTGAATCAACAGATTTCAAATCCCATCATCGACTCGGCCGGGGCCTACCTGACGGTTCAAAATATCGATATTGGAAAACCTCGAATTGTTGGGGAAGTCGTCAACGGTGGAATCGAACTCTACCTTCAAATCTCTGACCTCCTCGTGACCACGCAGGGGGGGGTGGACATCAACGGACAGGTGCTGAACCTGTCTGGCGGCATCGAGGCGACCATGAGCGCGCTGGTGCGGCTCAACGTCACGAAGAATGGCACAGGTCCAGTCCAAGTGACCGTGGGGGCCCTTGAGCTTGCGGTCGAAGACGCGACCTCGAATTTTGTTTCGCCCGAAGCCAACGCCATCTTCACTCTGGCTCAGTCTGCCTTGCGTTCAACACTTGAGACGCTCTTGGTCGATACCGTCGAAGCTGCGTTCGTGAATCAGCTTCCCGATTTGCTTCTTGGAACGATCGGCGCGCTAGACACGGCTTTGCAAAATCAGTCCTTTGACTTGAACCTCGGCCTTGGCACACCCTTGACGCTGTTTTTTGACGCACGCATGACCCGTCTGAATACCTTCCGACGAAGCAGACTCGAAGCCGGGCTCGCCGCAAAGGCTCACCTTGATGTGCCTCGTGTTCACCTGGAATCTCGGGGGATCC
>JBFFMO010001594.1:0-1020 GCA_041554035.1 Allomicrovenator sp.
GAATCGGTGTCTTTGATCACGACACGCTGGTAGCCCGGAATCGAGTTTGGAACCACACATTTGGTCACGCGAGGCCCATGCGGGAACGTCACCGTCAACGCGTAAGGAACGCGTGAACCGTAGCGCAAACCGTAATGAACCTCGGGTGGATCTTGGGACCCATGACCGCGACCACCGTTGACCTCGCGAAGACCCAGGATTTTGCCGTCGGCATCTTGAATCACGATCGTCGCACCAAGCGCGGCGCGGGTCGTCGTGCCGCTAAGCGCCACCTGCGGGGCGATCATCAAGTAGCGGTCATCGCTACGAGGGTTACGCCACAGCTCGTTTTGGTCCTCTTGATTGATCAACAAATCGAGCGCGCCATCCTTGTCGTAATCGCCAAGCGCAATGCCTTCGCCGTCTTCGTCCCCGGTGATCCCCATATTATTTTGAACAAACGCCAGACCTGCGGTCGTGGTTCGATTCAAGAACACATAATCGCGGTTTTGTGCCGACAAAACGATGTCGACCCAACCGTCATGGTCGAGGTCTCCGCACACCACATCGTCGATATTGGACGGAATCGCCACGCCCGACGACGCCGCCGGTTCACCGCTTGGAACAAAGGTCAGCGGAGTCGTCTGACGCCAGATCTGGTTGGTTCCGTTATCGGTCCAGAAGAGGTCAAAATCACCGTCATTATCAAAATCACAAACCGCGACCCCACCCTTATTCGAGTTGGGCGCGCTTTGATTAAAGACACTTGGTGCAGGCGTCCACGTGCCATCGCCGTCGTTCAAATACACATCGGCGGTCGAGGTGCCTTCTTTACGCACCAGGAAGTCGACATCACCATCAAGGTCAAGGTCCACAGCGGTCGTGTAATCGCCATCCGCGCCCGAGGTTGGAATGCCCATCCCCGAAAGACTCGGTGTGCTGAATCCACCCGAACCGTCGTTGAGATAAACGATCATGGTGCCTGACGAGTTTTCACCCAGAAGGTCGAGATCCTTGTCGCCGTCGTAATCGACCCAGGCC
>JBFFMO010001595.1:0-1019 GCA_041554035.1 Allomicrovenator sp.
CGCCCAATACGGATGCGGCGATGACGTTTTATCGGGGCATTTTTGGATGGACCTTCGAGTCGTTCGGCCCTCCAGGCGAATACTGGTTGATACAACAGGCAGGGGACGCGGTCGGTGGGTTGATGACCAAGACACCGGAGACTCCATTTCCTCAAGGCTGGTTATTTTACGTCGATGTCGACGACGTCGAACAGGCCATCGTGAAAGCCACAAAGTCCGGAGGAAAATCGCTGGTTCCGCCCTTTGACATGCCAGGAGTTGGGCGCATCGCAGTGATCCAAGATCCGGCCGGCGCATATGTGGGCATCATGACCTCGGAAGATTCGGTCGAATCAGCCATGCCGCGGCCAAAAACCGGCGAGTTTTGCTGGCGTACGCTGATGACCAACGACCCCGAGACGGCCCGGAAATTCTATCAAGAAGTCTTCGGCTGGAATGTTCAGGCCTTGAGGATGAGTGATGGAAGCATGTCGCGCACCTTCATGTGGAAAGGAATTCCCGTGGCAGCCCTCGAGGACCTTCCTGCCCAACTTGGAGCGCCGCCCCATTGGGGAATGGCGGTCGCGGTCGATGACTGTGCTGAAAGTGCGAGTCGAGTCGAAGCGCTTGGCGGCAGACTTCTGATGAAACCCATAGCGATCGCCGATATCGGTACCCATGCTGTGTTGATGGACGATTCCGGCGGAGCATTCCTTTCGCTTTTCCAGGCGAATCCCGCAGGCATGAACAAAATGATGGCCAACCTCGGCCGGCCCACCACCTGACCGCCGAAACCGTAGCCCAAAAAACTGGAATAAGGGGCCAGGTGTTGACGTTGATTGGCCGAACGTGATAGCGCCCCGCCTCAGATAGGGCGCGTTCGCCCTCGGAGGTTTGGGATGATTTCGACATCAGGTATTTCGGTAAGTTTCGGCGGCGCTCCTCTCTTTGACGACGTCAACGTCAAGTTCGTCCCCGGCAATTGCTACGGATTGATTGGCGCCAATGGTGCGGGCAAATCCACCTTCATGAAGGTTCTC
>JBFFMO010001596.1:0-1018 GCA_041554035.1 Allomicrovenator sp.
ATGGCTGGAACTGGCCGGGTTCGAGGTCCACGATTTCACCCGCGCCTCGGCCGCGTTGGAACGCATCGATCAGGGGTTTCGCGGGGTGCTGGTGTCCGACATCAAAATGCCCGGACGCGTTGATGGCTTTCAATTAATTTTGAGAGCCAAAGAGATTTCGCCTGAATCGCGTGTGATCATCATGACTGCGTTCGGAACGGCGAGGATTCAGAATTTCGCGGACCGTATAGGCATCACTCATTACATTGAAAAGCCTTTTAATATTAGCGAGTTGCGTGACGCCATTCTGGAGCTTCTCGACGAAAAGCAAGGATTCCAAGGAGTCCTCTCGGATCTTGAGCTGACCGACATCATTCAGATGTTGTGTCTGGCGAAGCGGACCGCATTGCTTCACCTGAAATATCGCGACCATCGTGGGAAAATTGTCTTCGAAAAAGGAGATATTCTTCACTCAGAATTCGATGACGTCGTAGGCGACGAAGCCGTCTTTGAAATGCTCGCGCTGAAACAGGGCGACATTTTTATGCAGTCTGATTTTCAGGTCGACCAACGTACGGTGACCATGAGTTGGCAGGACCTTCTTTTTGAAGGCATAAAACGCGCTGACGAGAGCCATCTTGGGCCCGACGACGATGGCACGGATGACAATACCGATACCGGAATGGGAATTTCGGCGGACGTGGTCGACAAGATCGTGGAAGGAACGAGTGATTTGAGTCAGGAAACCTCGTTTCCGTTTTTCTCGGAAGAGGAACTCGCCGAGATTGAGACTGGCGCAGGTCTTGACCCCATGGATGGGGCGGTCGTGGCTTCAGCACCGGTCAACGTCGGGGCGTCTTTGATGGCCGATGAGCAGTCGGAGGCCAGTTTTGCTTCGACGACTCGGATCTCGTCGCCACACCATCAGGGGCCGACCGTTTTTGCGGAGACTGAAGAGTCCGATGTGGAGTTTCGAACTCCGTTTCGCGCTCATCCACACACGGAAGTCCGCAAGGCCCCAACGGCCACCCATAACACC
>JBFFMO010001597.1:0-1017 GCA_041554035.1 Allomicrovenator sp.
GCCGGTGAAGCCGGTGGCTTTGTGGTCGGGCGTGGTTCCCGTGGCCAAGGACGGAACGGCAAAAGTGAAATTCGAAATCCCGACCTATCGGGGATCGCTCCGCGTGATGGCGGTGGCCGTGAGTGGCAAACGTACAGGCTCCGCCGAAGCACGTGTGATCGTGCGCGACCCCCTGGTTTTGCAGACCACTTTGCCGCGTTTCCTAACCGCTTCGGATACCGCTGAAATCCCGGTTTTTGTCACGAATATGACCGGTAAAAAAGGCATCGTGACCGTGAAATTTGAGGTCGAAGAGATGCCCGAGCCCGGCCTGGGTGGCTTCCCGCGTGAAAGTGCGATTGCGATGGTGCAGAACGTCGACACCAAGACTCTGGAGCTCGAAAATGGCAAATCCGGGACCGTGGTGTTTAGTGTTTTGGCGCTGCGCCAGGCCGGCGTCGCCAAATTCAAAGTCACTGCATCCAACGGGTCCATCACGTCATGGGACGAGGGAATCGTTCCGATGCGCCCGTCAGGACGCCTTGAGCGCGAAGTCCAACAAATCGAGCTTTCGCAAGGCGTCACAAGCCTGACGAGCCAGCTCAGCGGTTGGGTTCCGACCAGCGAACGTTCGACCATCTGGGTCACAAGCACGCCTTACGGCAAAAGCTTCGACCATCTGAAATACCTGTTGCGCTACCCTTACGGCTGCATCGAGCAAACCACGTCGTCGACTCGGCCCTTGCTCTACCTGTCGAAATTCATCGCGTTGGTCGACCCAGAAACGGTCGCCAAAGCCGGGAACGTCGAAGCGATGGTCAAATCAGGAATCGACCGGGTTCTCTCGATGCAGACCGGGGACGGAGGATTTGGGTATTGGCCCGGAGAATCGTCATCGCCATGGGGTTCAGCCTACGCCACCCATATGTTGATCGACGCCAAGGAACAGGGTTTTGACGTCCCTGAGCAACGACTCAACGATGCCGTAAGCTATCTGGAGTCGACCGTCGAGAATATCGCCGCTGGCCGAACCTCGGA
>JBFFMO010001598.1:0-1017 GCA_041554035.1 Allomicrovenator sp.
AGCCCGTGAGTATCGTCGGCGGCGGAAAATTATCCGGCGAGCTGGCCGGCTTTGGCGTGGGCATGTTGAGCGTGCTGACTGACAAGACTCCCGATGCAGATGGTCAAGTTTTGTCCGTAGCGCGCGTCACGCGTCCGATATTCGACGAGTCGCAAGTTGGTTTTATCGTCACCAATGGCGATCCTACGGGCGAAAGCGACAACAGCGTCGCGGGACTCGATTTCCAATATCGCAATTCGAATTTTTTGGGTCGTTACATTTTTCAAGGCGATGTTTTTTACGAACGCAGCTTTTCCGATGTGGCCCAAGACGACGACGCTTTCGGTATCACTCTGAATTTTCCCAACGAACCCTGGGGCGGCGATTTGGTGTTCAAGGAGGTCGGGCTCGACTACAACCCTGCTCTGGGCTTCATCAACCGCACCGGTATCCGCCTATACGAGGCGAATGCACGGAACTTGTCGCGCTATAGTTTCGATAGCGGATACTTCATGCGTGAACTGGAATTTTCGACCAACAATCTCTTTATCACGGACCTCAACGACGTGCTGCAATCGCGCGAAAACAGTTTCTCTGCCCAAGTCATTACGCATGGGAATAATCGGTTCCTGTTCGGTGTAACCAATTTCTTCGAAGGACTGTCCGAATCCTTCGTACTCCCCGGTGATATTCTTGTTCCCGCCGGAAAATATAATTGGACCAATTTCAATGCAGCCATCCAGACGACCCGCGTCTATCCGCTTTCAGTGACGTTGGAAGCCTCCTGCTGCAGCTTCTTCAATGGCGATGGTCTCGAAACCTCAGTCGAAGCTGTCTACCGGCCCAATCAATATTATGCGCTCGAAGCGATTCACGAGTGGACGCGGCTCAGAATGCCGAACGGAAGTGTCAACATTCATATCGCCTCCCTGAATGCGATCGTGACTTTCACTCCGGACATGCAGATCGAGATGCAAACCCAATATGACAACATCAGCGAGAGTTTTGGTCTACTGGCGCGCTATCGCTGGGAATTCA
>JBFFMO010001599.1:0-1011 GCA_041554035.1 Allomicrovenator sp.
CCTCAAAGCCATTGTGAGTTCCATGAGCGAACACAACCAATCAGCCGACCGCGAGATCGAAAAACGTGCTGTCATTCCGCGCGTCCAAGTCTCGCGGAAGACAGTCGAGGTCCACCGACCCACGGTTGAGGTGTCGGGCCATCCTCTGTCCGAGGGTTTCCCGGTCGTCAAGATTGCGCTCGCCGTCACGGAGGGCGCGGACGTCGGCCTCCAAAAGACGTTCGACAAGTCCACGATTCGAATTGGTGCAGACCCGCTTTCAGACATTGTCCTGACCGATCAGACCGTCTCGCGAATGCACGCTGAGATTCGTGCACGCGGTGACCTGTTTGAACTCGCCGACATGGAGTCCACCAATGGGACCTTCGTGGATGGATCGCGGATTTCTTTGATCGAGCTGCCCTCGGGTGCGGAATTCAAAGTCGGTCGCACAAAAATGCGGGTCGAGACGATCACCGAGCAGATTCCGATTCCAGTGACTGATCGAACTCGTTACGGCGGAATCATCGGTCAATCCCAGGCACTGCGAGAGATCTTTAGTATTCTGGATCGCGTCGCTCCCTCTGAACTCAGCGTCGTCATCGAAGGCGAAACAGGGACCGGCAAAGAGCTTATCGCCGCAGCCATCCACGAGCACTCGGCGCGCGATAAAAAGCCCTTTGTGGTGTTTGACTGCTCGGCATTTCCCGCGACGTTGCTGGAATCCGAGCTGTTCGGGCACGAGAAAGGTGCGTTTTCCGGCGCGACTCAACGTCATCGTGGGGTTTTTGAGCGAGCAGACGGTGGAACCATTTTTTTCGACGAGCTCGGAGAAATGGACATCGAGTTCCAGGCGAAATTCCTACGAGTGCTCGAAACGGGCGATGTTCGACGCGTGGGCGGTGAATCGACGTTCCATGTCGATGTACGCGTCGTTGCCGCGACCAACCGAAACCTCGAAGAACTGGTGCAAGAGAAGCGGTTCCGACAGGACCTTTTTTATCGCCTGGTGAAAGTTCGGTTCAACCTGCC
>JBFFMO010001600.1:0-1011 GCA_041554035.1 Allomicrovenator sp.
GACTTCAGAAACCGACTTTTCCGACCCGTATCGAATGAACGACTGCGTCTCTTGACTCAGGAGTTCCTCGGCTTCGGGATAACGCTGCTGCTGGAGAAGCCCGAATAACGTGATCACTGTCTGGCGCGCGGCCAAATAGTCTTGTTCACCCTGACGGTCATCGGAGCCTGGGGTCAGGTTGACATCCTGAGCTGTGGCCGAAGGTTCAGGCAGAACGTAGATGCTGGTGCACGCTGGCAGCGCCATACTAAATACAAGGGCAAGGATCAGTCTCATCTTCGGGCTCCCGTTTGGACGCCACACAATTAGAGGATACAGGTCCGTTCGTCGAGCGTGACGACGCAAGGAATTCGCGGTATCGAATGGAGCACGACTTGGTAAGGTAGGAAAGATTCGCAATCCAACGAATTTGTTCTATCTTTTGGCGTCGCAGAAACAGCCCGGTGCACTCATGTCTTCATTTCGTCTTGATCTAGAATTTGATGGTCGCGTTCAGTCCCTGACGTTCGACACGCCCAGCGTGACGATTGGTCGAGATCCTGCTTCCGATGTGTTCTTGGATCACCCCACAGTTTCTCGCCAACATTCGCTGATCGTCGCGAGTCCTCAGGGATATTCGCTTGTCGTGCTCTCACAAAACGGCCTGACTGGGGTAGACGGAAACAAAGTTGAGGGAACGGTGGCGATCCAAGCCGGAGCAAGACTTCAGTTTGGGCAGTTTCTGGCGACCTTTCACTCGGACCACGGCCATTCGGCAACGATTCCGTTCTCGCCCGTGGCAGGTCGCCCACTGCTTCAAGAGAGCCCAACCCACCCTGGTCTTTCGCAACACCAAGGCCTGGGCGGTGGGATTCTGCACGACTCGCCGACCGCTGCCATTCCAGCGATCGGCTCGGCGCCGCAGCAAGGTTTTGGACAGCAAGCCCAGCCTCAAGGTTTTGGACAGCAAGCCCAGCCTCAAGGTTTTGGACAGCAAGCCCAGCCTCAAGGTTTTGGACAGCAAGCCCAGCC
>JBFFMO010001601.1:0-1010 GCA_041554035.1 Allomicrovenator sp.
GACTTTTGCATTTCGCTAAGTCAATCCCAGTTTACCGATGACGTCTCGTGTTCGCTGGGAATTTATCGTGATTTCATGGATGGCCCATTCGAGAGTGTCGCGCAGTGTTTCGTTGGCAACGGCGCGGCAGGCTTGACCGATGGTCGTTAACCTCGCGAATGCCCATTCTTTCGCCCGGCGAGATTTGAGTTCACGCATCAAGATCGTGTACGCCAACATCACCAAGTGCATGTGCCTGGTTTGGCCTTGGCCACTGCGCAGCTGACACGCTCCCATGCCCAACTCTTGTTTGCCGTCGCGGTGAAAGGTCTCCGTTCCGGTCCAACGAGATCGGTAGGCCTTGAGGATTCGATTGATCTCCCAACGCGTTCGATTGGTGACAAGCACCTTGGCAGGTGTTTCGTCTCGACGGTTTCGCCAGATCAGTAGAATTCGCACCGGATGCTTCACTTGAGGCAGCCGCACGGTGGTTGTGAAGTACCATTGGCGCGCGTCGCCCCGACGGTGTTCGCGGCGTTGCTCCCGAGTGATCGAAGCGGCAAAGTCGTCGACTCGGATACTTTTTCCACGAACTTCTAACTTGCGATTGATCTTTAGGTCTGCCACGTAGGCCCGTGACTCGCCTCGTTCGTTCTTCTGGTCATGGATATGGTTGAGGTTCTCAACGCCGGAAAAAAAGCTGTCAAACGTGAATGTTCCGGGGATTTGTCGTTCACAGACCCAGTCCACTAGAGCGTTTTTCAGGTTGATGTAGCGTGAATGCCCACAGACTGGAAGAAGCCGCGGCAGTCATCACTCGTGATCGTTTGCAGGGCGTGTCCGATTGCCATTGTCAGTGTTCGTTTGGTGCGTTTAGCTTGCCCTCGCAGGTACGTTTTCACTTTGGACCACATTTTCTCGATGGGGTTCATATCCGGCGAGTAGGGAGGCAGGTACAACAGCTTGGCACCAGTAGCTTCGATGGATTGAACGACGGTTGCCGATTTGTGACTCGAGAGGTTGTCCATCAC
>JBFFMO010001602.1:0-1010 GCA_041554035.1 Allomicrovenator sp.
AATCGGTACGCACGGCTTCCATGCCTTTGATTTCGACGTGGGGTTCACCGTTTTTGTCTAAAATCCACCCGGCATACCGCTTTTTACTGCCCTCTTCCGAGTGCCGTTTGGTCGGCATATAAAAACGCAAATAATGGGTTTCAAACTCCATCTCAAGATGGCTTGCGATATTGTGTTCGTCCGCGCAACGTGAGCGCCAATATTCATTAATATCCACAGACAATTTTTTCCCAATTGCCTGAGCTGACGCCACGTCATGCTCGTCACCGATCCGAACAAAAACGCTGTCCGTATCGCCATAAACGACCTCAAAACCCGCCTTTTCGATGAACGCCTTGGAATCCAAAATAATCTGGTGACCACGCATCGTGATCGAGCTCGCCAATCTCGGGTCGTAAAACCGGCATCCAGTCGTTCCCAGCACCCCGTAGAAGGAGTTCATCAACACCTTGATGGCCGTCGATCGAGCCGTGTCCTTGCGGCGTTTAGCCTCGTCGCGCGCCGTCCAAAGCTCTTCAATCAAGGCCGGAAGGATATGCTCCTCACGATGAAAAAACGCCCCACGAAAACCTTCGATGGCGTCGATGGGCTCAGCCATCTCCTCGGCCTTTTCATAGGCAACCAAGCCACAAGGGTCGACTTTAAAGGTACGAATAATACTCGGATAAAGGCTTTTAAAATCGAGAACCAAAACGTTTCGAAACAGGCCAGGATTGGAATCCATCACGTAGCCGCCAGGCGAAGCCTCGAACTCCTCGTCGCTATCGATGGTGCGCCCCACTCGGCCCTTACGATGAAGGCGAGGCAGGTAGAGGTAATCAAACGCGGCGACCGAGCCGCCGATGCGGTCCATCGCCAGGCCCGTCAACTGCTGGCGTTCCAAAACAAAACCCAACAAGTCTTGTTTCTCGAAAATCCGTTGAACCAGGACACAATCCTGCAAATTATAGATCGCCAGCTCGTCGGGTTCGTCATGATAAAGGCGCATAATTTCCGCCGCTTTATCGATG
>JBFFMO010001603.1:0-1010 GCA_041554035.1 Allomicrovenator sp.
AGGCTTCTGTTTTTGCCGATCTTGGCAACGAAAAAGGCCCCTACGATTTGGCGTTCGACGATGAGTTCATCTTCGTCACAAATTACTTGGCCAATTCAGTCAGTGTGTTGAATCGAAACGGCGAGGCCGTGCGGGAGATTCACAGTGCAAATTTCGACGGGCCGTCGGGCATTGCGGTCAGCGAGCGGGCTCTTTACGTGTCGAATGTCGACTATATTGGCCTCGAAGAAGGGTACGGTCCTGGGCATATTACCGTGATCGACCGCAATGATTTTTCTGTGTTGGGCGAAATCACCACGGCCGCAAAAAACCCGCAATTCCTCACCATGCATGATGGAGACCTCTATGTTTCCGACACCGGGGCGTTGGGCTTTGACGACTCCGGGGCTGTGGCCACCTCAGACGGCGCCATCGAGCGATGGACCGAAGAAGAAAACCTACTGCAACCCACCCGAGAAGTCGCAATCCTACCCGTCGAGATGCCGGCGCGGATCGCGAGCCCGGGGCGGCCCGCCTTTGTGAACGGCAAGGCCTACGTGGCAAGTGCAAGTGCGCCGGAAGTTTATGTCTTAGATCTGGGTTCATTTGAGTGGGTTCGCGGAGTCCAGAACCCAATTGTTCTTTACGCATCGGATCGAGACGCCCTGCATCACATCGTTAGTGACGGACAAGTCGTTTACGTCTCTGCATTCAACGAAGACAATGTCTGGCGCATCGACCCGTCTTGCGATGAGATGCTCGGAGAGCCGATCGACGCAGGGTTTGACGAACTGCTTGAGGGCGCCCATTCAATGGTCGCCATAAAAACAACTGACGGCACTGATTTGTATGTGGCGCTTGGCCTCGCAAATTCTTTGGTCCGAATTTCCTTTCAATAGAGACTTTTAAAATGAGTGACGAAAAAACATTCCGCGATCCTGAATTGGCGATCAACCGCGTGTACACGCGCAAGGGCGACGCGGGAAAAACCAGTCTAGTGGGCGGGCAGAAGGTGGCCAAGAGTGCACACC
>JBFFMO010001604.1:0-1008 GCA_041554035.1 Allomicrovenator sp.
CGTCCGAAGCGGCATTCATCAGACGAGCTATCGTCGCCGCTATCGAGCGCGTAGAGCTAGAACTCGACGCGCGTCATGAGAGGATGGTAAATGAAGAACGCCCGCTAGACGACTAGCGGGCGTTCGAACGGGGGGGGATGCTTGCGGGGGCCGCTAGTTTGGCGGCTCCCTCTGAGTATCGGGGATAGGTTCTTCTCCATCAATTGGTATCTGGTCACCATAGCGCCGAACGCTTAGTTTATCGGGATATAGTGGCACTTTTTTCACGTGACCTACCCCCATACGAGAGAGACGGGCTCCGCCGAATCTAGCTGTCAGGCAATAGTCCTCTGACAGCCAGTGTCCTTTCATCGTTGGCGGGAGCAGGTCAGCATCCTTGATATGGTGTTCAGCGACTCCAGTCCAGCAAAATTCCACGTATTCATTGCCATCATGTCGAAACGTGTAACTACACCGTTTCAAGTTGTGCAATTTATGTATTGGAATAGCGATGAAGCCTAATCCAGTCATGTAGTATCGCGGCGTCCCGTCGCAGAGCATAGTCGCTGCTATGGTCGCACGCTTAGTCGCATAGATAGCCGAGACTGGTTGCCTAGTTTCCCGAGCCTGAGAGCAGAGCACTTCCGCCTGAACGGCGTCGAACACCATATCGTCATCGACCATCAAAATCACAACATCTTCGCGTTCAGGGTATTCGTCGATGTTTCTTAGGACTCGCGTCAAAGCCATATTTCGCGCGAGAGCTACATCTGGGCAGCCCTCTTCTATTAACGCAGCAAATCCCTTCCGTACGAGGCTCCCTATGCACCCCTGGGTTTCGTTAGAAACCCCGTTGTGAGTAGAGCAAACTACTACGTTATTACTAGGCATTCCAGCCTCCAGCTTTGACCGGAGCGGCCAGATGACTGTACGTGATGGTTATCGCTACACCTAACTCTCCGTCGAGCGAAATGAGCGCCTCAAATCCCCGTAGCGTACTCAGCGCTACGGGTGAACTAACATGCAGAC
>JBFFMO010001605.1:0-1004 GCA_041554035.1 Allomicrovenator sp.
ACGAGTTTTTCTCGGGCAGATTTCCCGGTGGTCAGCGCGTCATCGCGAGAACCGAATTCGAAAAACAAGACATGATCATCCGGTTCCTACTCGATGACCTGGCCTTTCCCGGCACCGAGATTCAGGTGTTGGCCTACTCGCCTGAGTGCGGGTCGTATGACGAAGAACACCCACGGAATGTGGATCTTTTTGAAGTGGCCGGCGACGACCGTGTCATCGAGTTCAAGTTGGATGTTGGGACACGCGGTGACCATCTGGTCGAGATATTCTCGGACATGAGCGCGTCGTACGACATGACGATCACGTTAGACTGAAGCTGGTTGAGTGGCCTTTTTGTTCGTTGATTCGAGAGCATCGCCTCATCGCAGAGGCGGCTTCCACACTGCTCTAAAAATCACTTCCGGCGTCGCCCGCATCTTCCAAATAGCTCAAGTCGACGTCGTACCCGACGATTTGAGCCACCACCTCAAGATTTGCGTCAAAGTCGCCCGAAAGCGATGCCTTGTCGTCACCCGTGGCAAATTGGCCTTCAAACTCACCAAGGATGCGTGAACCGTTGACGGCTTCGAATTCGGTGAGCTTGAGCGTGCCGCTGACAAAGCGAGGGATATCGTTGTCGCCCGAGCGTCCGGTGATGTTGCCGAGCGTAACCAAATCGTAGCTCGCAGCCTTGATGGGCTGGTCTGGCACCTGTTTCAGCGTGAGGCGAACCGGGACTTGACCTCCAGCGCGCACGTACTCGATTGAGAGTTCGGTGGGGTAGAGACGCGCGCGAACGCTCTCAAACGACAAATTATAGAAGTCTTTGAGGCTTCCCTGAAGTCCTCCCTCATCGGCGCTGCATGAAAAAAGAAGCGGTGCAAAACAAAGCAATAGTGCGAGTCGTTTCATGGCGCTGATTTCCTGCGCGAGTAATGAACTTGCGTGTCGATGCCAGTCTCGGTGGGAGCCTCACAACGATAAATGATGATGGGGCGATTGTCGGAGTCAAAGGTCAGGGCTGG
>JBFFMO010001606.1:0-1003 GCA_041554035.1 Allomicrovenator sp.
CGCTCAGGCAGCGAATCAAATACGGCACGTGGCGCGATTTTTAGGTCAAGGTATGCGCTGACATCCATCGGGGATCTCTCAGTTCTTCATTGAATCCAATTTTTCTTCGAGGTCGAGAATCCGGCTTTGCAGCTGGTTAAGCGCGTGAAGGGTGCGCTCTTGGTCACGTCGCGTCGGAAGGCCGACTCGGCTCCAGGCATCGGCCATCTGTCCGTCGGACTTGGCTTTGGCTTTCATCATGCCGGTCATCATTTTTCCCGATGGCGACAAAATAAGTGGGCTTTTAAGCACGTCTTCCATGAGTTTCGCGGTGCTTGATTCCCAGGCATTAAATCCTTTTTTCCACATTTCCCACATCATAACTTTCTCCTTTTTACAGCACGCCAAAGGCCGTGCTTTTATTAAATTAGTAGCCGAGTCGTCGGACTTCGGCGGCGTTCGTAAAATCAGCTTCGGTCACACCGTCTGCGCTCACAGCGCGTGCGACTTCTCCAAAACACTCAAAAAGCCACGAGACTTGTACATGGGTCGCGGATTGGCCCACCGAGGGCTCCGAGGTCACTTTTGTCACGACCTTAAGCGCGTGTTCGAACTCGACATCAGGTAGCCAAAGGTCGCCTTCGTCCTCGACGCTTCCCGTGTAGGTGTCGCGTCCGGCATAAGGCAGGCCTTTATAGGTCGAGTTTCGAACGACCCCAACGCTGACCCAAGTGTCGCCCTTTTTGAGCGGAAACGGGTTCACCAGAACCGGCTCTTGATATTTGATCAGCGTCTGGCCGCCGAGTGCGTTCTCTTTTGCCGAGGCAAGCCCAAGCAACCAAAGTCCGCTGGTATCCGACCTGTAGATGGCGACATCATTTCCCGAAGCGTCCAGCGGGGTCACAAATTCACCGGTGGGAAATTGTGCGGCGTACCATTTATCGGCCACGCGGGTGGCCATGACGCTGAGCTCTTTGTCGCCCGGATCGGTGTTTTTCCAATCCCAAACACGGGTGCCCATATC
>JBFFMO010001607.1:0-1002 GCA_041554035.1 Allomicrovenator sp.
CACGCTGCACGCCTTGGGGAAGTCTTGGTCTCCCCGTTCGACGTAGACCTACCTGCAGCGATGGCTGAATCCTGCGATCCTTCAGACGCCGTGAATATCGATGTTCAGTCGTTGGCAGACCTTTTTGTGCCGGCTTTCCTTGCCAGCGTCGACACGCTCCAGGATGACCCGACCTGGGGATGTATGGCCGTCGAAAACGGACTGACAACGACGTCGATTGCCCGCGTAGACACAAGCGATCGTTATGCGCCGACGTATGAAATTATGTGGGTGATGGGCGGTGACGACCAGCTTGTTCATACGCCCATCGAGCGTGATTCGTTTATGACCTTGTGTGAACAAGGAATGACTTCAATGGTTTACGTCGAATGCGCCGGTGCATCTCACACTCAGGCGACCGCGCAATCCTTGCCTGCCATCATGGACTTTTTGCATGAGCGCGCTGACCGGAAACCACTTCCTGTCCAAGGCCTCTGTGAATTGACCGCTCCAGTTCAGTGCGCCCCATAGGGCTCTCAAGAAACCCCGCCGCCTGAGCTGCGCGGCATTGCATGAGGTTCTGTTGTGAAATTCCCGATGATTCTTTTGGCCCTGTTGTCCTTGGGGGCTTGCGCCTCGCCACAAGCTCCAGCGGGCAAAAAACTGACGCCTCCAACCCGAGTCGAGGTCGAAAAACGTCTGGATAAACACCTTACGGAAGACCCCAATCGCGAATTATGCGAGCGCATCACCACACGTTTCAAAGCCGGCGATATCGATGCCCTGACGCCCGAGTTTGACACAAAGTCATTTGCCGAACGTATCATCGCGACGGCGTCGTTACCGATGCAGGCTGTCGATGAAATCAACGCCTACCATGACCAAATTCCGAATTTTACGCGCTTTCATTTCACCGACGGGTTAAATTTTTTGTGCTTGGGCACACGTGAGTTTTTGGGCTCCGATCATATCGTGATTCGCAATTGGCAGCCGGGTCGTGTCGACTATTTGCTCTTGCACCTG
>JBFFMO010001608.1:0-1001 GCA_041554035.1 Allomicrovenator sp.
GCGTGAAATCTCATGTCCAAGACTTATCAGTGCATTTCGTCAATTCCACTGCCGATTCGAAGATTCAATCGCATTTCGGCATCGGCGAGCGAAGAAGCAGCGGCGTTCCCGGGAGCAGACGACAGGTTTGGGGCGCAGCCGCCGGGGACTTGTGATAGCGTTTGGAACGGCTTTGGCGCGGAGTGGCCGGGGCACAACGGATCGTACATCCAGGATCATGGATTATCTTCCGTAGTCGACAAGCTAGAATGCCGTGAACCCAAGATGATTTCCGAGTCTAGAAAGGCGTATCTTTGGCCATCTTCAACACGAGACACCAGCTGCCCGTCGGGCAGGGCTTCTTCCACGCCGGTTGGATCCGGTTCGCAGAGGTCGAGGGCGAAATGCGGATTCGAGACCTAAAGCCTGAGCCCGGATTTTTCTACGTTTACGACTGCGGGGCCATGCAACAGTACGCCTTCGCCCGGGACCGGGAGATCGCCAAGCTCGTTGCCCGTGTCGGAAAAGGGGCTCGGCTCGATCTCTTGGTGATCTCGCACATGCACGCGGACCACGTGAACGGCGTCGAAAAGCTAGTCGCTGAGGGTGAACTTCAGGTCGAGACGATCATGATGCCCATGGTCGGAATGAAGGAACGGTTGCTCGCTTTTGCGTCCGTGGTTCACCACGACCCGATATCGGCCCTATCGACTTTCTACAGAGAATTGGTCGTGGATCCCGTGTCTGCGGTCTCAAGGTTCAACCCGAGAAACATCCTGCTGGTCCGGCGAGGGGATGGGGGTTCGCCGGGCAGCGGCTCACGCGACGACGGCCCGCTCGACGGTGACCCAGGCATTCTTGGTGAAGGGCGGGGGTATGTTTGGAAGCTAGTCGGGCAAGGAGCCGCAGATATGAGGCCGCGGGATGCAGATGTGCCGCTGGTCGTGGTTATCCCTGATAGTTCCGCCGCCAGGGTCTTTGCCCCTAGCACCTTTGAGGAGGCATGGCTCCTAGCTCCCTAC
>JBFFMO010001609.1:0-1000 GCA_041554035.1 Allomicrovenator sp.
CTGACTTTGTGGGTTCGGATGACCTCGTCGAAAAAATCGGTGAAGGTTGGTTCGAGTTCGACGTCGCAGTTGCAACGCCGGACATGATGGGCCAGGTCGGTCGCATCGGTCGTGTTCTCGGACCTCGCGGTCTGATGCCGAATCCGAAGAGCGGTACGGTCACTTTTGATGTCGAAAAGATCATCAAAGAGCTCAAGGCTGGTCGTTTGGACTTCCGCGTCGATAAGGGCGGAATCATCCATATCCCGATCGGACGTGCAAGCTTCACAGCTGACGCGCTTCAGGAGAACCTGGATGCCGTTGCTGAAATGCTCGCTCGCCTCAAGCCAGCAAGTGCAAAGGCTCCTTACTTCAAGGCTATCGGCGTTTCGTCGACGATGGGACCTTCCGTAAAGATCGATGCAGGGTTCGCACTGAACCACCTTTAAGACCTTGGATTCGTGAAAACGAGTTCATGGTCTTGACGTCAGTTCCGAGATCTGGTCTAAAGCCGACCTCGCACTGATGTGCGAAAAATATTTAGTTACGAATCGACTCGCGTCGAAGAAGCTGGTGAGAGCAAAGCTCTCTTAATTTCCCGCGGAGACGTGTTCAGGTTAACGCCAGTTGTCACGACGACCCTATCGGTCGAGTCGACTTCGAACACGCCTCCAAATGAACCCTCGCCAGCTCCTACGCTCGTGAGGGTTTTTTATTATCCTGCCACGTGGCAGGAATACGGAGGACACATGAACAAGACCGAAAAGCAGGAGATGGTTGATACGCTCCGCGCTGGTCTCGCCGATGCGAAATCGGTGATTGTCACATCCCACGTCGGGATGGGCGTCAACACCGTGAATCAACTCCGTGGGGAGTTTCGCAAAGCTGGTGTCTCTTACCACACCGTCAAAAACACACTCGTGCGTTTGGCGTTGGCTGGTACTGAGATGGAAGCCTTGGGCGAGTACCTGACGGGACCTTCGGCCATCGCATGGAGCACGGAAGACGCTCCGACTCCTGC